>JBGUUF010000578.1:0-1232 GCA_045133435.1 Acutalibacteraceae bacterium | reverse complement strand
CAAGTTCAATACGCGAGCTTTCCTCATCGTCCAATGCGGCCATTATATCAGCGTCATCAATTTCAAAACGGTTTGCGATCTCGGTCACTTCTTGATATGAGGGACTGACCATATTGACCCAGCAGCCGTCTGTGAATTCATCTATTTCCTGCAAAACCTTGTCTTCCGTGCGATACAGCTTAACCATCAATCTACCTTCTTTACGATTGAGCTTATTATTTTATTTATTATATCATAAGTCGGAAATAAAATCCACACCTTTATTGCAAATTAATAAATTAAAATATTCATTTAACATAATCTTAATCCGTCATTTTATTCAGCCGAATTTCGTACTATATTTATAGAAAGAAAAACGAGGTGCTGCATTCGTGAAAACAATCGAATTTATCAATCAGCATATATTGTGGGGCGTGCCCATGCTTATTATCATGCTCGGCACGGGACTGCACATGACCGCTGCCACCAAGGGGATGATATTCAGGCGGTTCGGCACAGTGATAAAATACACCGCAGGCACGATATTCAGCCGGGACAAAGCGAGCCGAAGCGGTTCGATAACACCTTTTCAAGCGGTATCCACCGCACTCGCGGCAACTGTCGGCACGGGAAATATCGCGGGTGTCTCTGCGGCGATTGCAGTCGGAGGACCGGGAGCAGTATTTTGGATGTGGATTCCCGCGCTTCTCGGCATGGTGACAAAATACTGTGAGGTCACGCTGGCGGTGGCATACCGCAGCCGGAACTAGCAGGGCGAAACAGTCGGCGGCGCGATGTATTACATAGCCAACGGACTGGGGCGCAAAAATCTGGCGATATTTTTCAGCATATGCGGATGCATCTGCGCGCTGGGCATAGGCAACATGGTTCAGGTGAATTCCCTCACCAACGCAGTAAACTCCGCATTCGGCGCAAATTCCGCAATAGTCGGAATAATCACGGCATTGCTTGCGGCTGTGGTGCTGTCGGGCGGAATCAAGCGAATCGCGTCATCAACAGAAATTCTCGTGCCGTTCATGGCGGCGTTCTATATCATGGGCACGGTAATAGTGCTGTGCATCAATGCAGACAAAATTCCCGAAGCCTTCGCACTTATATTCAAATGCGCCTTCACTAACACTGCGGCACGCGGCGGCTTCGCCGGAGCATCTGTAATGCTGGCAATGCGAATAGGCACAGCGCGAGGGGTATTCACCAACGAAGCAGGCTTGGGCAGTGCACCCACGGCACAT
>JBGUUF010000577.1:0-5193 GCA_045133435.1 Acutalibacteraceae bacterium | reverse complement strand
CCTCCTCGGCGAGGTCGATTTTATTTCCCGCCACCAACATCGGGCGATTCGCCAGCTCCTCGTTGTACTTGGCAAGCTCGGCATTGATAGTCTCGAAATCCTCTATCGGGTCACGCCCCTCGCTTCCCGATACGTCAACGATGTGCACAAGCAGTCGACAGCGGTCCACATGACGCAGGAATTCGTGTCCCAGACCGACACCGTCGCCCGCACCCTCGATAAGTCCGGGGATATCCGCCATGACGAAAGACTGCCCCTCACCTCTGCTTACAACGCCCAGTACCGGCTCGACGGTGGTAAAATGATAGTTGCCCACCACAGAATTCGCCATGCTGACTTCATTTATAAGCGAGGACTTGCCGACATTCGGGAAGCCCACCAATCCGACATCCGCGAGCAGCTTGAGTTCGAGCATTACTTCCATTTCCTCGCCCGGGATGCCGGGTTTGGCGAATTTCGGCACCTGTCGGGTAGGTGTGGCAAAATGGGTATTGCCCCATCCGCCCTTGCCGCCGCGCGCGATGATGTGCGGCTCGTTGTCGGAAATATCGGCGATAATTCTGCCGCTCTCCGCGTCGCGAACCACCGTGCCCATAGGCACCTCAACGATCAGATCCGCGCCCTTCTTGCCGAAGCCGCGTCCTGCCTTGCCGTTGCCGCCGTCCTCCGCCTTGTATTTGCGCTTGTAGCGGAAATCGGCGAGCGTGGAGAGATGGGTCGATACGACAAACACGATATTGCCGCCCTTGCCGCCGTCGCCGCCGTCAGGACCTCCCGCCGCAACATATTTTTCGCGGTGGAACGACACAGCTCCGTCGCCGCCGTTGCCCGCTTTCAATTTTATTTTAGCCTTATCTATAAACAAAATTTATGCCTCCCTTCGTGGAAAATGTTTTATTATGTTGTTTTTTGTAAATCTTATGAAAGTTATGTAGGATTGAAGCGCTCATCGTCTGAATACAATAATAGCAGCAATCGCGGGTTGACAGCACTATGCACATCCCGCGCCCTCGGTAATCGTACTTGGTCTGCACCGATTCCATTGTGCGCGATGAGAACTTCATGTTGAGTTTTTCCGTACTCAATACGAAACCCTCGCATGAGTGTGTCAACGTGCCCTTGCCCATGCTGACAAATCCATTGGAATTCGGGAGCGCTTCGTTTTCAAGTCAAGCCGTCGTGTGACAGCGTACGATGCGTCCCATATCATCGGAAGCAGCAGCGCATTCTGTCTGCATGGAGGCTTTTTCATATCGAACAGTGTAACGTCACAGGATTTATTGCACAGTATTATAAAATCACCAAATCTTGCTCAGCGGAACTTCATCATCATCCTTGCTGAATATTATCAACGGGATCATAACCAGCGAGAGAATGACTATGAAATACGAGCCTATTACCAGAAATGCCGAGCGGACTGTCGGCTGTGACATGGAGAACGGGAAGAAGTTTTTCAGCTCGTGCGCATAGACGATGAGCGTATAAAGTCCCAAAATAGCGTTGGATACTCCTATGCCAAGCGTGAATTGTTTTGGCACGAGTGCGCAGAATACAGTCGACGCCACGCCCAAAATGAGCAATGCCCACGGCACAAATGTAGGCACATTGAGGATTTCAGGGACAAATTTTCTCGTCACGGATGAAGCGCAGAGAATTCTGGATTCTTCGGCATACAACGTATCGCTGACGAGCACGCCGAGGAAGAGCATGGTGTAGGTTATGGACATATAGCCGTAAATAAGCTTACACATTGATTTCATATTGGTGTACCTCCTATATTTTTCGGGCGGCATTCACTGATTATTATTAGCTCATTTGCCCGCGATAATGTGGAAAACCGCCGATTATTTAAAAAACCCGAGACCGCAAAGAGTCTCAGGTTTTGTTTGAGTGCTTACGTCAATTCAACAAATGAATCACTGTAATTACTGCTCTGTGGGATAAACAGAAGCCTTTTTGCGATCCTTGCCCATTCTTTCGAAACGAAGGATACCGTCACATGTAGCAAACAGGGTATCGTCGCCGCCCTTGCCTACGTTTGCGCCGGGATGGATCTTTGTGCCTCTCTGGCGAACGAGAACGTTGCCTGCGAGAACGAACTGACCGTCTGCTCTCTTAGCACCAAGACGCTTAGATTCTGAATCTCTGCCGTTCTTTGTGGAGCCCATACCTTTTTTATGAGCGAAAAGCTGTATATTTACCTTCAGCATTACTGTTGCACCTCCGAAATTTGTATTCTTATCTTGTTTGGATATTGTTCCGCGAGCTGTTCCAAATGCATCTGCAAGCCCTGCAAGATGACCTGGATCCCGTCAATGTCGTTATCGCCGACCATGACCTTCATAAATCCGTCGCGGAGAGAGATGTCTGCGTCGATCAGCAGCACATCCGTTATAGTATTTGCAGCCATGTAGCAAGCCGAGGAAACCGCCGCACATACGATGGATTCACCGCGGATACCGGTGTGACCGCTCACCTGAAAGCCTGCAAGCCGGGAACTTTCCTTGCCTGCGGCAAAAAATTTTACTGAAATCACAGCCTGAAATTATGCAATGATCTCTGTGATAGCCAGCTTGGTGTAGGGCTGTCTGTGACCCATCTTGCGGGATGAGCTCTTCTTGGGCTTGTAAGTGAAGACTGTGATCTTCTTGCTCTTACCGTTCTTAACAACCTTAGCCATGACCTTTGCGCCGGCAACATCGCTGCCAACCTTGAGACCATCTTCACCGCCGAGAGCAACAACCTTGAGCTCTACGACATCGTCAGCCTGAGCATTGAGGAGCTCTGCATAGATTTCATCGCCCTGCTCGACCTTGAACTGCTTTCCGCCTGTTTCGATAACTGCGTACATAATTTTACGGCACCTGCCTTATCATAAAAGACTCGCTACTGTCGGGCGCAGACGGACATTAAACCCGTCCGACTTAAAAAAGCCCGCAATATGCGGCTTAATGATTATACCATTTTATACAGCCAATGTCAAGCATTTTATAACATTTATTTTTCAGCGCACGGGTGTGAAAATCATATTGACACGAGTAGGATTTTTCCGTATAATGAAAAAAATTACATCTGTCGGCACAACTATCCGCCCGCATTGCGGGTCAATTAGCAATAAGGAGGTAACGGTCATGTATGCACAAAAATTGAAGCGCGGCGATGAGATAAGAGTCATTGCACCGTCGCGCAGTCTGAGCATCGTTCGGCAGGAAGTTTGCGACGAAGCCATCCGTTTTCTGGAAAACGAAGGCTTTCGCGTGACATTTTCCAAAAACAGCAGAGAGATTGATGAATTCAACTCTTCGAGCGTGGATTCGAGGGTCAGCGACCTGCACGAAGCATTTCTGGACGACAGCGTAAAGGCAGTCCTCACCTGCATCGGCGGGTTTAATGTAAACCAAATTCTCGACAAAATTGATTATTCGATCATCGCCGCCCACCCGAAAATCCTCTGCGGCTATTCGGATATCACCGCGCTCATTAATGCAATTTACGCCAAGACAGGACTTGTTACATACCACGGTCCACATTTTTCAACTTTTGGATTCGAGACAAATCGCGATTACACCAAAAACCGTTTCTTAGATTGTACCGCATCGGACAATATTGTTACTGTATCGCCCTCGCCGCAGGCTGAAAAGTATCATGTAATTCAGCACGGTCACTGCGAGGGGCAGATCATCGGCGGCAATCTCTGCACACTGAATCTCCTGCAAGGCACGCCGTACATGCCCGACCTTGCGGACAAGATTCTCTTCATTGAGGACGATAACATCATGGGAAAATATTTCCCATATGAATTCGACCGCAATCTGCAATCGCTGCTGCAGCTTCCGCATGCCGACAAAATCAAGGGCATAGTGTTCGGTCGGTTTGACGAAAGCTGGGGATTGTCCGTTGATGTCGCCGCAAAAATCGTCAAGGGCAAAATAAGCGACGAAATCCCCGTGCTGTATAACGTGGATTTCGGTCACGTCACGCCGATAATGACCTTTCCGATCGGCGGAACCGCCGCAATATCCGCAGATTCAGAGCATGCGGAAATCACGGTAACAGAGCATTAAGGAAACAGACCCGCCGCACATTCCCGAAATTCATGGAATATGCGGCGGGTTATTTGTATCAAAAAATCAATTTTACTCTGCGATCGCGGGAACAGCCGGCTTAACTGTAATCGTCTCAGTGCCGTCGATTTCCTCAGTAGATACCGCAATTTCGCTCGGCAGTTCGCCCGATGTCTCTATCACGAGATTTGCAAGCTTATCCTCCACCTCGCGGCGAATGAGATTGCGCAGGTCGCGGGCAGATGCCGCGCCGCCCATAGAATTCTTGGCGAGCAGGTCAACTGCGCTGTCCTCGATGACCAGCTTCACGTTGCGCTCAGCCATCGAATCCACATATTCGCCCAACAGCAGGCGGGAGATCTTCTTGTAATCCTCTTCGTCGAGCTGGCGGAATACCACGATCTCGTCCACTCGTGCGAGGAATTCGGGGCGCAGGAATTCGCGAAGTCCCGCAAGAGCCTTTTCTTTCGAGATGTCGTCGGAGGTCTTGCCGAAGCCAAGCGAGCCGCCCTGTCGGTCACTGCCTGCATTTGAAGTCATAATGATGACCGTGTTCTCAAAGCTGACCGCGCGACCCTGTGAGTCGTTTATCTGACCCTCGTCGAGTATCTGAAGCAGAATGTTCATCACGTCGGGGTGTGCCTTTTCTATCTCGTCAAAGAGCAACACGGAATACGGCTTGCGGCGCACCTTTTCGGTGAGCTGTCCGGCCTCGTCGTAGCCGACATAGCCGGGAGGTGAGCCGATGATCTTGCTGACCGAATGCTTCTCCATGTATTCGCTCATGTCAAGGCGAATCAGAGTTTCGGGTGAATCGAAAAGCTCCTTCGCCAGCACCTTGACCAACTCAGTCTTACCGACACCTGTCGGCCCTACAAAAATAAAGGATGCGGGACGGCGGCGGGGGCTGACTTGTGCACGGCTGCGGCGTATCGCGGCGGAAACCAGCTTTGTAGCCTCCTCCTGACCGATGACCTTTTCGTTGAGTTTCGGTTCGAGCGAGGTCAGCTTTTTGAATTCATTTTCCTCCACGCGGGATGCCTGAATTCCCGTCCACAGCTCGATCACCTTTGCGAGGTCGGATTCTGTGACCTGACCGCCCATCGCCTCGGGTTCGATCTCAGCCAGA
>JBGUUF010000576.1:0-1712 GCA_045133435.1 Acutalibacteraceae bacterium | reverse complement strand
CACGCGCTCACACCACACGTCGGGAATGGAATTGTAAAGTCCGTACAAAATCTTCATACCAAGGTGCGACATGCCGATCTCGTAGACATCGGGGAAGCAGAATGCAAATCTGATATTGACATCCGCCTTGTTTTTTACCACGCTGTTGGGTTCGCCGCCGACGTAACGCCCCGGCTTTTCGACCTTCAGCAAAAATTTTTCTATGTCTTTTCTAACCAATTGAGTTTCCTCCGAATTATTTTATACGTTTAATTTTACAACATTTTTGCCCGCTTTGCAATAGCAAAAAAGAGGATATGCCCCTAAAATGACATATCCTCTTATTTTAAATATTACTGATTGCTCGCGCCGATGCGCTCATTATGCATTCTCTTCTTCTCTTTCCTTGCTGCGGAATACAATAATGATTATCGACAATGCCGACACGGCACATGCCACGGCACCCAACGCCAACGGAATCGCATCTTCGCCTGTTCCGGGAGAAGGTGTATCCGGCTTTTCGGGCTCATCTTCATCGACCTGAGTGCAGGTAAACACCCAGTCGATCATACCTACGGCACCGCTGTATTCATTGCCCAGCGTATTGGGAATTTTAAGCGTAAAGGTCAGCTTTCCGCTGGCACCCTGCGCATATTCACCCAAATCAATGGGCGTAAGCATACCGCTTTTACCGCTCATTTTGCCGTTGTATATCTGTGTCGTAGTACCGCTCGGATTTGTGTAGCTTACGGTAAGTGTAATCTGGTCAATCAGTTTTTCGGAGAGCGTTTTTAGCTCGCTGTCCGATTTGCCTGTACTGTTTTTTGCATTATACGCGGTGTATTTAGCCAAAGCAGTAGTATCTGCATAAAGGTAAATATTCACGGTCTTAGCGTTTTCATTCGATACGGTCGCCGAGCCGCTGATCGAGTCGCCCGGCATGTATATCTCGTCCTCGTCAACAACCTGATTATAGGCATATGAGCCGAAGAAGTTTTCCGTATTCAGAAACTCGTCAACGCCGTTTTGGAGATAAACGTGCTCCTTGGCGCGGCCGTTATATCCGTCGGCATTGGCCGCACTCACCGCAAGATAACCGGTGGAGACGCACAGACATCCTGCCACAAACAGGGCAAGAACCTTTTTGAATTTGCTGTTCAATCTGCACATCCTCCCCTCAGTTAAATACCAGCGATGTAGGCCATCCGATGATGTTGCCGCTCGCGTCCTTTACCAGCTCATCGTCGATGTAATCCGACTGCACGGCCTCTGCCTTGACAACTATATGACCCTCGTAGTTGGCAAATCTTTCCATATCGAAATCCGCGCCCAGCTTGAAGGTATCAAAGAGAGAATCCGCTGTTGCACCCTTGCCCAATTCATACTGATAGTAGTAGCATTCAAAACCGCTGTATTCGCTGCCGCTGGGACACTGACCCTTGACCCAGCCGGATTTATACTGCGGCTGGATAAGGTCGGTGGAAACCACAGAAGTTTCAATGCCGTCAGCATCGAACCACTGTTTTTTGATGAACAAACGCACATAGCAGGACTGATTTCCCGTGTTCTGCACGGAAACCACCTTGTCTACCTCTTGGTCGGGAGTTACTCCGCTTACCCCTTCTTCGGGGTATTCGTCAATCAGCTTGATCTTTATGCTTCCGATAGTTACCACGTTAGTCTCGCGCGTCATGGCGCTGAAAGCTGCCATAGTCACGCCAACGCTTACCAAA
>JBGUUF010000575.1:0-10740 GCA_045133435.1 Acutalibacteraceae bacterium | reverse complement strand
GTATATTCGTCTTTTAGCTTGTCATAAAAATACGGTTCTTTGGTGACAAAGACAAACAAGCCCAACGAAACACTTGATTTGCCTTTCCATTCGGTTATTACTGCTCCGTGATAAAAATAATGCTTATCACCGATATGCAGCAAAAACACTATGAATCCTAATGCCGTTTGGAGGATCCCCCATGTGCACTGCCATATAAAATATAAAATTTTTTTCATACACTTTCCCTCTGTTGCTGATTTGCTAAATGAGCGTGCTCTCCTAAATTTAGGTGCAAAAAAAGCAGGGGCGCAGATATGCTCCACGCTCCCTGCTTTGCACGGGCTTGATTAAATTTTAGTTGTTTATCGTCACCTTGCCCATAACGTCGTTCACCTTGATGGTGTGAGCGGCGGATGAACTGCTGTTATCAGCCGAAACCTTACCCATAATGTCGCTCTGGACCACATTGACCTCGCTGCCTTCGGGAAGTGTTATCTTAACATTGCCCATGATGTCGTTTATCTTGCAATCGCCTGTGATCTCCTTGTCGGATTCGATCTCGGCGTTGCCCATCACTGAGCTTATATCGAAATATCCGACACTACCCGATACAGTCACCTTGCCTGCCGCGCCGTCCACCTTGAGATAGTCAAAACTGCCGTCTGTGAAGCTCATCTCGCCTGCAATATCCTCAGCCTTAAATTCCTTGGCGGAAACGCCGCTGATGATCACCTTGCCGGCAATATCCTTTACCGTCAGCTTGTTGAGGCTGAGAGAAATATTGCCCTCCACTCTGCCTGCAACGTCAGAAAATTCAAGTTCACCGTTGAACGACTCGGGGATAGCAATGGTCATCTCGGGAGTATCATTTGCTCTGAGCTTCTTGATGCGGATGACCGCCTTGTTGCCGGATTCATTGTATTTGAACTCGATGTTCGGGATATTCGTGCCTGTGAGATTGTCTGCGGAATCGACCACGCAGGACTCTCTGATCACACCGTCAAATGTGAGGTGGATATATTCATCCTCAGAAGCAACGATAGTTGTTTTGGCAGGAATGTCCACGATTTGGATCTTGCCGTCGCTGTTGCTTACAGGGCATGTGATCTTGCCCTCGGCATGGCTGTTGACCAGCTCCGAATGATCGCTGAAACTGAAAAGTTCACTGATAGGCTCATCATTAATTCTGACAAAATCGCTGAGCGAGACATATACGGAGATCTTATCCCACGAAAATTCGCCCAATCCCTTTACTATACAGCCCACGCCTGCCGCAAATGTCACTACGAATACGACGAACATTGAAATTGCCGCAATAACCTTCTTAATCAAAACGATCCCTCCATTATCATCTTTTTGCACTCTTTAATGCAGTATTTGATAAGCTTGATAAACAGCTTTGTTGCCTCGACAGACGCCATGATCAGCAGACCTGTCAATGCGATAAACGACACGCCGAGCAGGATAAGTCCGACGCATACCCAAAGATTCATCGCGGTCAATGCCGCGCCTGCCGTGATAAGTCCCACACCCGCTGCTGCAAAGCCGATAACTGCGCCGTAAAGCCCCACGAGCAGGCTGACTAAGGTGCTGCCCACTGTCGGAATGAGCAGTACACACAGCACTACGACCACGATAATGCCTGTGGTGTTGTACTTGCTGCCCGACTGCTGTGGATCATAATCCTGACGGTCATAATTAACATATCCGTCCGAACTGCCGTTCTGCGGCTGAGTGTAATTCTGCTGTGTGCCGTAGCTCTGTCTCTGCTGAGGATTTTGCTGAGCATTCTGCGTCTGCTGATAGCCGGTCGGACGCTGCTGATAGCTCTGCTGTGCATTCCCACTCTGCTGTGAATTGTATGCTGTGCGCTGCTGATAACCTTGCTGTGCAGAATTGTTTGTGCGCTGAGACTGGGTGTAATTCGGCTTTTGCGGCTGTTCACCGTCAAGGAACTGCGAAGCCACATCATAGGGCGAACCCAATGCGGCGGCAATCTCCGCCTCTGTCTTGCCGTTTTCCAGACCTACGCGGAAATGCTCCTCGTAGTCGCTGATGATGTCGGCCTTCTCCTCCGCGCTGAGCGTAACGAGATATTGGTTAAGTGCTGTCAGAAACTCTTTTCTGGTCATGTCAGTTGGTCCCTCCGTTGTTTATTAATGAATTGATTTGTGTTGTAAGCTGAACCCATTCGGATTTCAGCACATTCATATAGTTAGTGCCCGCCTCGGTGATAACGTAATATTTGCGCGGCGGTCCGCCCGAGGCTTCCTCCAGATACGAGGTGACATATCCGTCGTCCTTGAGCCTGCGCAGCACGGGATAAACCGAGCCGTCGGACACCTCAATGACCTTGGACAGATCGCACGCCACGTCGTAGCCGTAACGGTCGCCGTTTTGCAGCATGGAGAGCACACAAAGCTCAAGCACGCCCTTCTTGAACTGAATAGTCAAATGATCTTCCCCTTTCCGATATTTTATTTTTCAATCAGTATTTTTCATATTCAAGTATTGTTTTAGGAACAATACCAATATAACACCAATAATTTCATTTGTCAATAGTATTTCAGAAAAAAATTACAGATTATGTAAGTTTGTCGGAAACATCAAAAAGACACCCGCAAATTAGGCATATTGCGGGCATCTTAAAAAATATTCACCGTTTCGTTCGACGTATCAATCGCAGCATCAGCAGAATATCGTCATCATCCATATCCTCCAGTTCATCCGCAACGGTCTGTATTAACCCCGTATGATTCGGGTTCTCGTCAAAAAATTCAGACATAGTAATCCCGAAATATTCGCAGATAGATATAAGGTCCAAAACTGACGGCATAGTTTTTCCTGAGGTCACATTACTTATGTAATTTTTATTGCGCCCCAAGTCAAGACTCATTTCACATTTTGACACATCCTTTTTTAACCTCAATTCCGTAATCTTATGCGCTATGAAAAATCTGTTCATCATAATCACCTCCAGCCATGTATAGACTAATACATTATATAATGCATTAGTCTATATGTAAAGTCGAATTTTAGGATAATATCTAATAAAAAAATTAGATAGCGGAGACATAAGTTATGATAACATTAAAAGTATTGGAATTATTAGAAAGTAAAGGAAAAACAAAATATTGGCTTTATAAGCAGTTGGGCATGAGTTACCAAAATTTCAGCAACATGATCAACAACAAAACCAAATCTATTCGTTACGAAAATATTGAAACCATGTGTCGGCTACTAGATTGCACACCCAACGATTTATTTGAAATAACAGACGACTAAACCAAAAAGATACTTGCAGATCTTCCAATCGCAGGTATCTTTTTTAATTAAATTTATCTGATAATTTTTACTTTATTGCGTGACGTCCACTCGAAAAATCTCCGATTTTTCATTGTTAGTTTTTTATTATGCGAAGCTACCGCTTCGCTATTTTGTTTCTATTTTGAGTTTCTTTTTCACTTTAGTTTTGCAGGGCTCTGCCCTGCACCCGCAAGGGCGCCGCCCTTGACCCGCCAAGAGGGCTCAACGGCCATTCGAAGAATGGCTGTGTCCCCTTTGGATTCCCATTATACGTTTTTTATTTCTACTCTCATGCATAAATTTCCTACCCCTACGGCAAACTAAATCTAACAAAGGGGGATATTACTTTGAAAAGAATCAAACGCGGTACATTCCAGTTCGATACACCACCGACCGTACTCGGTTTCGCGGGCGTTGCAGGCAAAAAGGAAAGCGAAGGTCCTCTCGGACGCAGCTTCGACAGCGTTCACGACGACGTTATGATGGGGCAGTCCTCATGGGAAAAGGCGGAAAGCACCCTCCAGCAGGAGGCGGTCAACCTCGCCCTCGACAAGGCAAAGCTCTCCTCCGCCGACATGGATGTGATATTCTCAGGCGACCTGCTCAACCAGTGCATCGCCTCCACCTTCGGACTTCGCAGTCTCGGCATTCCACACATGGGCATGTACGGCGCATGCTCCACCATGATAGAATCGCTCATCAATGCCGCCGTATTCCTCGAATCGGGCGCGGTCAATTTCTGCGCGGCGGTCACATCCTCCCACTTCTGTTCCTCCGAACGGCAGTTCCGCACCCCGCTGGAATACGGCGGTCAGCGCACTCCCTCGGCTCAGTGGACTGTGACAGGCGCAGGCGCGGCAATTATCGGACGCGGCGGCTCTATCTCGATAAATGCCGCCTGCGTGGGTATAATCGACGACCTTGGCATCAAAGACCCGAACAACATGGGCGCGGCTATGGCTCCTGCCGCCGCCGATACCATAAAACGCTTTCTCACCGACACCAACACAGTGCCAAGTAATTATGATTTGATATTAACGGGCGATTTGGGGCATGTGGGCAGTGATCTGCTCCACCAATTGCTTATGAGAGAGGGAATTGACCTCGGCAGTCGCCATGCCGACTGCGGCATGCTGATATTTGACCGCGAAAAGCAGGATGTGCATGCAGGCGGCTCGGGGTGCGGGTGTATGGGCAGTGTGCTCTGCTCGCATATAATGCAGAGGATAGAGCGCGGTGAATTGAAGCGGGTGTTGGCGGTAGCCACGGGCGCGCTGATGTCCACCACAAGCTCGTGGCAGGGCGAGAGTATACCAGGAGTAGCGCATCTGGCAGAGTTGCGATATAAAGCAAAAAAGTAACGATATAACCCTACAATGGGTTTCCAAATGGGGACACAGCCATCACAAAACCAAAGTGCAAGATAAACCCAAAACAGAAAGAAAATAGCGAAGCGTAGCTTCGCATAATAAAAAACTAACAATGAAAAATCGGAGATTTTTCGAGTGGATGTCACGCAATAAACTAAAAAATTCAGGAGAACATTCCATATGACCAATCAAACCAACGAAAAAGAAAAGGTCGCATTTTTTGACACTAAACCGTACGACCGAATATGGTTCGATAAATTAAATGATAAATATGAATTCATTTACTTCGACAGCAAACTCAACGAGCGCACCGCGCGGCTCGTCTCGGGATGTAAGGCGGTCTGTGCATTCGTCAATGACGACATCAATGTCCGCGCGATAGAGGTCATGCATAACGAGGGCGTGGAGTTTCTCGCCATGCGCTGTGCAGGATACAGCAATGTTGACTTCCGCGCGGCTCAGGGCAAAATTAAAATCGCCCGCGTGCCTGAATACTCGCCATATGCCGTTGCCGAGCACGCTATGGCGCTGCTGTTGGTGCTCAACCGCAAGGTGCACAAGGCATATATCCGCACCCGCGACTTTAATTTCAGTCTGACGGGGTTAATTGGCACCGACCTGCACGGCAAGACGGCGGGAATTATCGGTACGGGCAAGATCGGGCGGACATTTATTGATGTCTGCCGCGGCTTTGGATTGAATATCATCGCATATGACCCATACCCCGCCCCCGACAGCGGAATTAAATATGTCGAGCTGGACGAGCTTTTCCGCACAAGCGATATAATTTCACTTCACTGCCCGCTCACCGAATCCACCTATCACATTCTCAGCCGCGAGGCATTCGGCTCGATGAAAAAGGGCGTGTTTATCTTAAACACCTCGCGCGGCGCGCTTATCGACAGCTCGGCACTTCTCGACGCGCTCAACGATGGCACGGTGCGCGGCGCCGGTTTGGACGTGTATGAGGAAGAATCTGACATTTTCTTTGAGGACCACTCGGACAAGATAGTAAAAGACGACGTTTTATCCCTGCTTGTTTCGCGCCCGAATGTTATCATAACCTCGCACCAAGCATTCCTCACCGACGAAGCATTGCAGAATATCGCGGCGGTAACTCTGGGCAATTTGGACGAATTTTTCGGCGGCAAGCCACTCACCCACGAGGTCACATACAATCCGAATTCGGGCGGTGTCAAGGAACACTCCACTCATGTTAAAAAATGACAAAACAGCCGACAGATTTTCTCTTGAGAAAACCTGTCGGCCGTTTGTCTATCAAATATGTTTAATATTATTTATCTCGGTGTAATCCCCGATGACCGCGTCAACGCCCTCGAATCCCGCCAAAAATTCGCGGCTGAGTGCCGACGCTACTGCTATTATCCTGCCCGCTCCCGCCGCCTTTGCCGACTGAATGCCTGATGGCATATCCTCAAATATCGTGCAGTCACTCGGCTCAATGCCTATCACCTTCGCCGCGTGCAGATAAATGTCGGGGTGCGGCTTGCTGCGGAAACTGCCGTCATTATACACAAATGTCGTCTCGTCAAACCAGCGGTTTAAACAAAACTTCTCCATGTAAAAATCCGAATTGGTCTTGCCCGAGGACGTCGCTATCGCCATCGGAACACCGCGCGATTTAAGCTCATCCAAAAATTCCTCTGCACCATTCGCCAAATGAAACGAATCCCTATCCGCCAGACAAAGCTCGCGGTAGAGCGCTTCCTTATCCTCGCTGTGCCGCGAAATTTCATCATCTGAAATGCCCTCGCCCACGAAATATTTCAGTATCTCCGCGTTGGTGCGCCCGTGGATATATCGGCTGAATTCTTCCTCCGACACCTTCCGACCGCAAAGCTGCATTGCATACTCGCGCCACGCCTGCTCATGCTTGGGCGTGTCAAAAAACAGCGTGCCGTTGAAGTCGAATATCACGCCATGCAAATTATTATAAAAATTCAATTTACTCGCCGTCCTTGATTTTTTGAATTATCTAAAAAGACTTCTGCAAATTTTAGTTTATTGCGTATCGTCCACTCGAAAAATCTCCGATTTTTCATTGTTAGTTTTTTATTATGCGAAGCTACGCTTCGCTATTTTCTTTCTATTTTGGGTTTGTTTTTCACTTTGGTTTTGCAGGGCTCTGCCCTGCACCCGCAAGGGCTTAACCGCTATTCAAGGAATAGCGGTGTGCCCCTTGACCCGCCAAGAGGGCTCAACGGCCATTCGAAGAATGGCTGTGTCCCCTTTGGAAACCCATTATTGCCAACTCTTTATTATCTATTCTCTTTCGTCGTTTTCTGCCGCGCTTTGTGCTATACTTCTCATACATGACCTTAGCAGTCCTACAAATTTTTCGGGCGCCAAGCAGTCTCTCTCCATAAGCCACCTTTTCAGCGCGCTGATAACTGCATCCGAAACGAACGCCACAAAAAAGTCCGTCAGTTCCCCGCTTTCCATACGCTCCAACACATATGCCCTTATCGCAGGCTCGAGCATCTCGCGGAAATAATCCGAAAACGAATTCTGCCCCTCGATCTTCAGCGCCTTACGGTAAAATGTTCTGTTCTCATAAAAATAATTGCATATGTCGTTCAGAAAATCCCAGCCGGATTCATACGAATGCTCTTGAACCGCAGATATGAATTCCGACTGAAATATCCAGTTGACCAGATCCTGCTTATCCTTAAAATGGTAATAAAAGCTCTTGCGGTTCATATGACATTCATCACAAATCTGCCCGACACTTATCTTTGCAAACGGCGTGGATGCCATGAGCCGCTTCATAGCATCCGCCATCGCCTTTTTTGTTGTATTTGAACCAGACAAAAAACTCAACTCTTTCTAAATTCAATTCATAATCAGCCAAACGTGCAAATGCCAAAAACACAACGACAGAGTTCGGCTCACATTAATTACGAATTAATATCATACGGATCCTGCTCGTCGTCGGACAGCGTGTTAATGCTGTCATCCGCTGTCGGCTCGTCCGATAAATCTCCATTTGTGCTCTGTTGGTTTTCCTGCATCAGTCTGCCGATGTCTGCCGATTTTTCGCGCTCCAGATTAAGCTCCACCGCGCGGAATGCCATGCGCACCCGCCTGCGTCGGGACATCTCGTGCTCGGAATACAGCGCGATATACAGACCTATCGCAAACATGATTATTGATATCGCCATGCCCCATGTGAACAACGGCGGGCGGTATTCCATTACTATCGAATTCGAGCCTTTGTCCAGCTCAATGCCGATCAGTCCGCCGCGCACTTCCACGGTGTCAACGCGCTCGCCGTTGACAGTGACCTCCCAGCCGTATTCATATGGGATAGATGTCACCGCCGTCTGCGCCTGCGAACAATTCAACATAAATTTCACGGTGTTGCCCCGGCGGGAAATATACTCACCTCCGCGCTTGTCGGCACTTCTCACCAGCTCTTTTTTCTTGCTTTCGGATACGGTCATAAACACAGGCTCGATCTCCTCTGCGTCTACGTCGCGGCAGATGTAGATTTTCACCTCGCCCGCGCCGTCGCCCGTGATCACCTGATATATTCCGCCGCCGCATGCAGCATGCCATTCACTGCGGCTGTCGTCGTTGGCGGCAAAGCCGTAATCCTCTCCCATGAGCACATACAGCGTCTCGCCCTTCTCCAATTTTAAGCTATACTGCGCGACCGCCGTTGTTTCGTTGCCGAAGGTCCACTTGTATTTCTCGCTCTCCGCCGAGGTCGTCTCAACGTCTAATGTATACTCCGCATCGGTGAACAATTCATTAACTCCGAACCAATCCCATGCGATGTTATTCTGATATTCAAAGGCATTCTCACTCTGACCGACCTGCGACTCCGCGCGGTCAACCAGATATGCGGGCGAAAATGCAGAATAATCTATCATATCGACCTCGCCGCCGTTTATCTCATATCTCACGCTGAACAAAACATCGGTCAGCGGGGTGAAATTTGCTCCCCCTCCCGACACGTCGCTCTCGGTCACACCCATAGCGTGCATAAATTCCGCAAATCCCTCGATTTGATTTGCATTGAGGTCAACGCCGCTGTATGCCGAACCGTCGGTGCTTTTGTAGCGGAAAAAGCTCATTGACCGCTCGCTCTCGAACTCGAGGTCGGATATTTTTTGCGCCGTTTCTATTCTGATCGCCGACTCGGACGAAACACTGTCAGCCGCTCTGATGTTCTCCATGCCGGTTATTGATACACCGTAGTGGATCACTCCGAAAATCACCGTCACTGCCGCGATTACTCCCGAGGTCTTGACCGATGGAGCCGCGCGGTCAAAGCTTACCTTGACAAACAGCGCGATAAACACCGCCGCCAGTCCGATCTCCGCGATTATTGCGAATACGTCGCTGCCGTAGAAAATCAGCGACAAGCCGCCAAGCACTGCGAATACTCCCGCCGATACCGCGATAGCGACCGTGTCTGTGCCCTTTGCTTCGGCAAAATTGCGCGCGGTGCAGTACACCGCAATTACAGCGAGGACAAAGCCCATATTCATAATTTCGCCGCCCGATCCACAGAATCCGAAAAGCAGTGTGCCGAGCGGTGAGATGACCGCCGAGAGCAGTGTGATGATAATGCCGACCAGTATGCTCATACGCTCGCCGAGCTTTATTTTGCCGTTGAGCATGAATGCCGCTGTTCCCATTATCAGCAGACCCGCGAGACAGAAATAATACGTCCCCGAGACGGATACTGTGCCGTAGCCGCCGAAAAACAGTGAGCTTAAAAGCTCCCCAATGCTCATGCTGTCAACCGCCGAGAACATCCCCCCGCGGTAATACACAGCCGATGCTCCCGCAGGTATGAGCAATATTGCGGCTGTGGCGGCGGAGCAGAGCAGCATCGCCGCAAACATCGCCAACTTGAACACGCGCTGACGCTTTTTGCCGCGTCGGAAGTAAAATACCGCGTAGAATACGAATGAAATAACTATCGCCGCCACCGTCATGCGCGAGCAGATGATGAAAAACATCGAGCCGAAGGCGAACAGGTAGATATACCGCGATTCGTTGACATAGCGGTATATCCCCATCACCAGCAGCGGGAAAAATACCAGACAATCCGCCGCTGACGGATAATACACCGCGCACGCCGCAAAGCCGCAGAGGGCATATCCGCAGGACAGCGCGAATGCAAAATGCTTCGAGCCGCCCGATATTCTGCTTATTGTCAGCCATGCAAAAAGTCCTGCACAGGCGGTGCGCAGTACAGTTATCACGGAGTATGCCGCCGCGAGATCGCTGCTGCTGAAAAACAGCGCGGCAAACATAAACGGCGAGCAGAGCTGCGACACGAATTCGGAATAAAAGCTGCTGCCGAAGCCTGTATTGAAGTGATACAATACGCTTTCGCCCTCAATGACCGATTCATACAGCCTGCAAAAACCCGAAAACCATTCGGAATTTGCATCTGAAATAAGCGTAGAGCCGCCAAACGGTGTTATCCCGCAGACCGCCAGCACCACCAGCATTACCGCCGCAGGCACGACGAACGACAGTCCTGCCCAAAGGGCGCTGCTTTTTCGATTTGCGGCAATCTCCGCTCTATTGTTTTTATCCATAAATTTCATGTCCTTCCGTGAATACTTTAAATACTTTTTCATAATAACTCTATTATAATGTGAAAATATGATTTTTTCAACGGAAATCTTAATTAATTTACAAATTACGGCTAACAACACACAATGCGCGGTCATCGGATATTGTTCCTGACCGCGCATTGTGTGTTGGTTATGCAGTTATTTTAAAAACTACTTCAGCAGATTTTTACTTTATTGCGTATCGTCCACTCGAAAAATCTCCGATTTTTCATTGTTAGTTTTTTTATTTTGCGAAGCTACGCTTCGCTATTTTTTTCTATTTTGGGTTTATCTTTTCTTTGGTTTACAGGGGCTTTGCCCCCGTACCCCCACCAGGGCGCTGCCCTGGACCTGCCAAAGGAGCCTTGCCCCTTTGGAAACCCATTGTTACGCAGTTTATTCTTTATTCACTTTTTTGCTTAATTCTCGCTCGGCCTGTGACGGGCGAAGGTAGGTGGGAATCAGCTCCTCGGGGGATTTTG
>JBGUUF010000574.1:0-1905 GCA_045133435.1 Acutalibacteraceae bacterium | reverse complement strand
TCGAAATAAACCTTTTCATCGGCGGGAACACAATCTCTGCCGTTTACCTGAGCCCAGCCAGTTACACCGGGACGAACATCATAGACACCCTCGCGCATGCGGAGCTTGTGAACATCAGATTCGCTCTTGATAAGAGGACGGGGACCGACAAGGCTCATATCGCCTTTAAATACATTGAAAAGCTGCGGAAGCTCATCAAGGCTGGTCTTTCTGAGAATTCTGCCCACTCTCGTGATGTAAGCGTAGGGGTTGGATAAATCCGCAGTGGCCGTCTCGCTGGGAGCAGTGACCTTCATCGTGCGGAACTTGTAAATCTTGAAAAGATTTCCGTTTTTGCCTACCCTGTCTTGACTGAAAATAACAGGCCCCTGTGAATCCAGCTTGATAACAGCCGCCAGAATCAGAAGAATGGGGCTGAGCATAATAAGAGCTGCGGCAGAAACGCAAACATCAAATGTTCTTTTTATAAAGGAATAAACAGGCTTTGTCTTGATACGTGTATCGTCGAAGAAAACCGAACCAGCGTAGTTTTCACGTATATTAACCATGACAAACATCCTCCTTGACATCATAATAACGCTGTGGCAGCGATCAAATAAGTGATCGAAATTTTAACATTTAAATCACAAATTACCTACAACACTAGGTTATCCATAGTATATCATACTATTTATCGAATTTCAATATATTTTTGACGTTTTTTGATTTTTTTTAAAAAATTTCAAAAAATACTCACCGTGAACCGACAAATAGTTATTAATAAACGATAAATCAACCTGAGATATAATATACTATTGTCAAGGTTTTGTCAATATATAATTGCAAAAAAGTTTTATAAATAATTAAAAAAATATTAATCCATATAAAATTCAGTTAAATTCGCATATTATTGTGCAGTTCAGTGACTCCGCCTCGCGCCTGTCGTGTGTCACTAAAATCACCGTGCGCCCTGTGCAGTGTTCATCAACTACAGCGATCATCCGCTCCTTCAGCGCGGGGTCAAGTCCCTTGAACGGCTCGTCCATCAAAATCAGCTCAGCGTCTGCGGCGAGTGCGCGAGCTATGTTGACGCGCTGCTGCATTCCGCCCGAAAGGCTGTCGGGATAGCTGTGTATGTCGCCGCCAAGCTCCATAGCCGTCAGCAATTCCTCCGCGCGTGCGCTTGTACATCCTGCGGCGGCAGTGATATTTTCGGCGGCATCGACCCACGGCAGCAGGCGGTATTCCTGAAAAATATAGGATATTTTCCCGCAGGTGCAGGTAATGTCCCCGCTGTCAGGCGGAAGCAGCCCTGCGATAATGTTGAGCAGCGTAGTCTTGCCGCCGCCCGACGGACCGAGCAGACAGACGCGCTCGCCGTCGTTGACCTCGAGTGAGAAATTTTCAAGCACGTTTTTTTCGCCGAAGCGTTTGCATATGTTGTTCAGAATAAGCGGCATGCGTTTAGTCCTCCTGCTTGCTCAGATGAAGTGCCGCGCAGATCTTATCCGCGCACAGCATGAATATTTTTTCCAGTGCGAGACTGAGTATTATCACGACTGCCGTCCACGCGAACAGGTCTGCCGTTTCTATATATATTTTTGAATAATAGAGCTGTCTGCCTATCGAATCCTGGGTCACGCCGATGACCTCAGCGGCAACTCCCGCCTTCCAAGACAGTCCCAGAGCCGTGCGGCATGCCGCCATGAAATAGGGCAGAACCGACGGAATGTAAATTTTTGTGAGCCTTTTTGCGCGGCTCATGCGGAAGACCTGTGCCATTTCGAGCAGCTTGGGGTCAACCTGGGATATTCCCTGAAATACGTTGGAATAAATCACGGGAAGCACCATCAGAAAGCCTATGAAAACCGGCACATAGGTGCCTGTCAGCCAGACAAGCGCCAATATAATGAAAGAGGCGACAGG
>JBGUUF010000573.1:0-10140 GCA_045133435.1 Acutalibacteraceae bacterium | reverse complement strand
CCGCCCATGCCCGCAATCACAGGCAGCACCGTGAGCTGCCATGTGGAGAATGCTTTTTTACTCTTTTTTGTGGTTTGGGTCAAAATGCGTCCCCCCTTGGATTCCCATTGTAGGTTTTCCTACTTTAGTCTTACTGTATCTATCGGCTCATAGTATTCCGGTCGGGTATTTCTTTTGAATATCGGCAGCTCGACAATACTCTCGATGAAGCCTTTCCTATACGTCGGAGAAAACGGCGCAGTGAAATCAGTTCCATACGAATTCAGCGCGCAGAGCTGAGATATGAATATCACAAATCCCACCGTAAGTCCGAACACTCCCAGCACCGCCGAGCAAATCAGCAGAAAATATTTCACCAGCCGCATTGACGAAGCCAGCTCATAGGACGGAATCACAAACGTCGTCAGCGAGGTAAGTCCCACAATAATTATCAGCAGCGGACTCACCAACCCCGCCCGTATCGCCGCATCGCCCACGATAATACCGCCGACTATCGACATCGCCGAGCTTATGCTTCCCGGCAGACGTATGCTCGCCTCACGCAGCAATTCAATGAAAAATTCCATTATTATCACCTCGATAACCGCGCTGAACGGCACATTCGCGCGGTTGGCGGCTGACAGCAGAAGCATGTCCACAGGCAGCAGTCCGGGGTTGTAGGAGACTATCGCCACATAAAGCGACGGTGCGGTTATCGAGATAAACAGCGCGATCCAGCGCAGGATTTTGAGAAACGAAGAATACGTCCACCGCTGATATTCGTCCTCCGTCACCTGCATCATCGAAGCAAGCGTTGCGGGTGTCAGCAGGACATACGGACTGCCGTTGACGAGGATCGCCACACGCCCCTCGCATATCTCAGCCGCCGCCGTGTCCGGCTTTTCGGTGCCTCCTATCTGCGGAAACGGACTTATCTGCGACTGCTCCAAAAGCTGTTCCAACTCACCCGAATCGTTGAGCAGGTCGATAGTCAGCGACTTGATTTTCTCCCGCAGAGCGTCCACAAGCTTGCTGTTGGTAACGCCGCAGATGTAGCAAAGTCCCACGCTCGTGTGTGAACGAAGTCCAACCTGAAGCATTTCGATGGTGAAATTCGGGTCAGAGATACGTCGGCGGAGCAAGGCGGTGTTTGTGCGAAGATTTTCGGTAAACGCCTCGTGCGGACCGATAATAGAGCCTGCTGTTTCGCTGGGAGACACCGAGCGGGATTCTATACTTCGCAGACCTATAACAAAGCCGGAGGTCAATCCCTCGATGCAGAGAAATAGATCCCCCGTGAGCGCAGAAATATACCCTTGCGACAAACTAGGCTGTTCGCTTACTTCGGTGTTGAGAATTATCTTATTAAGCTGTTCGAGCGGGGTCATTTTGTGGATGCTGCCGCTTATGTTGAGCTTCATCGCTGGCAATATCAAATTCTGCTCCGCACCGTTTTTGTCGCACATGCCGTCCACCAGTACAACGAAGCTGCGCCGACCGTCCGCCAACGAAAACTCGCGGATAAGCACATCGACATTTTTTCCCTTTAGCTTTTTGCAGTAATCGAGATTTACTTGATAATTAGGCGATACTTTGACATCGTGAGCCGGAGATACATTAAATAATTCGCCGCTGTCAGAGCGGTCATCTGAATTTGGTACATTAAAAAACATTCGCAGTTCAATCCTTTTGAAAAATGCATGATTTATCTCTCTTATTCAATTTTTACCGAAAAAGGGGAATTTAGTCATGGCGCAAAAAGAATTTTGATTTCCACAGAATAAGCAAATTGACAAACCGTTATTTACTTGTATCGGGAAAATTGTGATATTAATAAAAATTGTGCATATAAGCGATTTTTGGGTTGACTAAAGTAATAAACGGTGATAAAATTTAATATATTAAGAGGACAACGGCGTTAGCTTATAGCTCTGCGCCGCTGCCCTCTTTATTTTTTCGCCCTGACGATTCAGCCGCCGTTCTGATGTACACTGAACAGCGCGACGGGGCAGCACATAAGCCGCGGATTATCTTATGTTTGTTCTTCGGCATTTATCAATAAATTTATCACTAAAACTGCTTAAAGTATTGACAAATCCGACATAAAAGATTAGTATTGGAGATGTGAGAGGTTTGGAAGAACTTTATACCCATGTAAGTACAATAAATGAACTCCTTGCCAGATACGGCGTAAAGTTCGGCATTTATAAAAATAATGTTTTTAAAGAACAGCTTTTCCCGTTCGACCCCATTCCCAGAGTTATCACCGACGGTGAGTTTGACTATCTGGAAAAAGGTCTGGTGCAGCGCGTGACCGCACTCAACTGCTTTCTCGCCGATATTTACGGCGACAAAAAAATAGTGCGCGACGGCGTTATTCCCGAGGAATTTATATTTTCATCCTCGGGATTTCTCGCCCAATGCGACGGCGTAAAGCCGTCCATGAACATTTACAGCCACATTTCGGGCATTGATCTGGTGCAGAGCAAGGACAAGACGTGGTATGTGCTGGAGGATAATCTCCGCGTGCCTTCGGGCGCATCATACCCCATGATCGCCCGCGAGCTTTGCCGCAGAACATCGCCAAAGACGTTCCACGACAACCATATCGAGGACAACCGAAATTATGCCAAGATGCTCAAGGAAACCATGAATCACGTCAACACGGGCGGCATCAATGTGATTTTGACCCCCGGACGCTACAACGCGGCGTTCTTTGAACATTCCTACCTTGCCGAGCAGACCGGCTCGGTGCTGGCCACGGGCAATAATCTCTTTGTGGAGAACAACAACGTCTACTACAAGGGCTACGACGGCAAAAAGCAGCGCGTCGGCGCGGTCTACAGACGAATATCCGACGAGTACCTCGACCCGATGGTGTTTGAGGAGCAGTCGGTCATAGGCGTGCCGCATCTTTTCTCGGCATACAAGGCGGGCAACGTCGCGCTCATCAACGCACCCGGCAACGGGATCGCCGACGACAAGGGCATTTATTACTTCGTTCCCAAAATGATAAAATACTACCTCGGGCAGGATTCTATCCTCAACAATGCGCCTACATATCTTCCTTTCTATGACGAGGATATGAAATATGTGCTTGATAATTTTGACGATCTGGTCATCAAGGACGTTGCAGAGGCAGGCGGCTACGGAGTTGTATTCGGAAACAGTCTGACTGCGGAGAAAAAGGCGGATTTCATCGAGCTTATCAAGCGCGAGCCGCGAAGATTTATCGCGCAGGAAGTAATTGATTTCATCGACATTGACATACTCGAATACGGAGAGCGCAAGCCGCGCAAAGCCGATCTGAGAGCCTTCGTGCTGACAGGCTCGGACGTGCGCGTGTGGAAGAGCGGTCTGACCAGATTCTCGCGCGATCCCGATTCGTTCATCGTCAATTCATCTCAGGGAGGAGGATTTAAAGACACATGGGTATTATCTCGGTAGAAAAAGCAGACAACCTCCTGTGGCTCGGAAGATACACAGAGAGGGTCCATACAACATTAAAAGAATTCTTTATAAGCTATGACAGAATGATCGACGAGGACGAGGATTTTTACAAGGAGCTGTGCGTTCGATTCAGAATGCCTGATATTTACGAATCGCACGCCGACTTCATCAAGAATTACCCCTTTGACGAAAACAATCCCGACTCTATCATGAGCAATTTGATGAGGGCATACGACAATGCCGTTATCCTGCGCGAATTTTTGGGTACAGAAACGCTCTCCTATATCCAGCTTGCCGTGTATGCCATGCAGAAGGCCAAGCTCGGAAGGGAAACTCTGGTTGACCTGATGAGAGTAGCGGATTATATCCTAGCATTTTGGGGAAGCATAGATGATGAGTTGGACGACGAAACCGCCAGAAATATCATCAAAGCCGGCAAGCGTCTGGAACGGCTCGACCTTTATATCTGTCTCGGCACCAAACACTGCGAGGACCTTATCAGACAGTACAACAGACTTGTACCGAGGCTGGAAAATTCGGGGCTGCATTACGATCAGTCGGTGCTCGACACGCTCGAACCGATGCTCCACGACCCGAATATGAATTACAAAACAGCCATCGCTTTGCTGGAAAAGTTGTTTGATTGACCCCCGCAAACGGACAATCTGTTTTTTCGTGTAATTCCTCAATAATTTATTAAGAGCCTGTTTGGTATCTCTTAGCACGCGGCTCATGCTGTCGAGATACCAAACAGGCTCTAAGGAGAAAGTAACATGGAACAGCTGCATTTCCGATTTACAACAAAGCTTGATTTTGATTCAGATGTAAAAAATCATTATTTTACCCTGAAATGCATACCCAAAAGCAATGTCAGACAGCGCATCGAAAGCTGTAATATACAGATCACCCCTGACACGGATATATTTTACCACACCGATTCCTTTGGCAACACCACTGTCAACGGCAGCATAATTCGCCCTCACGGCAGCTTTGAATTTGCCGTCGAGGGCAGTGCTGTCACAGGCTTGGACGTGTTTGAGGAATTCGAGCCGGACGAGGTCAAATGTGCATATTATAAATACCACACCGGCTACACCCGCCCCGGCGAATGCCTTGAAAACTACTTCCGCTCGTTGGAATTGAGCGACAGCATGGGCGTTTATGACAAGGTGACGGCGATAATGCACGCAGTCAACCGCGACCTGATTTATGAGAAAAAGGTCACTGACATAACCACCTCCGCCGAGCAAGCGATGTCTCTCGGCAAGGGAGTGTGTCAGGACTACGCCCACATAATGCTCGCGCTCTGCCGCATGGCGGGGATCGCCGCGCGCTACACCGTGGGCATAATGAAAGGCGAGGGCGAAAGTCACGCATGGGTCGAGGCACTCTGCAAGGGTTATTGGTACGGCTTCGACCCCACAAACGACCTGCTGGTTGACGGAAATTATATAAAGATCTCCTCGGGGCGAGATTACTCCGACTGCATCGTAAATAAGGGGCAGTTCATCGGCAGTGCGGGACAGCACACGACTGTTACGGCATCGGTGACAAAATAAAGCGATTATGAATTGATTTTAGAAAGGAATGTACTCCAGTGACAGAAAAGGTCGTATCGGTAAATCTGCCGGTAAACGAATCGTTAATTATAAAAAAGAACCGCCTTGTTCCCAAGGGCGGCGAAAAGAAAAGCATGCACCGTATCAGCATAGTTACCGGCATTCACGGCGACGAGCTGGAGGGTCAGTATGTCTGCTACGAGCTGGCGCGCAGAATAAATCAAAATATCGACAAGCTCACGGGCATCGTGGACATCTATCCCGCCCTCAATCCTATGGGCATAGGCTCGCTCACCCGCGGGATCCCCGGCTTTGACCTCGACATGAACAGAATATTCCCCGGCTCTAAGGACGGCTCTATGGCAGAGTATGTCGCATCAAAGATCGTCAAGGACATCAAGGGTTCCGACCTCTGCATAGACATCCACGCAAGCAACATCTTCCTCACCGAGCTGCCGCAGGTGCGTATCAACGAATGCACCAGAGATACGCTCGTTCCCTACGCACGCAAGCTGAATATCGACTACATATGGGTGCACAGTGCCGCCACCGTTTTGGAATCCACTCTCGCCTACTCGCTCAACAGCATAGGCACTCCGACACTCGTTGTGGAAATGGGCGTGGGCATGCGCATCACCAAGGCATACGGCAATCAACTCGTGGACGGAATATTCGTGCTGATGAAGGAGCTGGGCATCTGGAGCGGTGAGGTCATAACCCCCAAAAAGCCAATCGAGGCCATCGACAACGAGGGTCGCGTGAACTTCATAAATGCGGGACATTCGGGCATATTCATCCCCGAGGTCAACCACAATATCATGCTGAAAAAAGGCGAGCATATCGGCGACATCGTGGACTCGCTGACGGGAACGGTCTGCGAGGAGATACTTTCCCCCTGCGACGGTCTGCTATTTACGCTTCGTGATTTCCCCGTGGTGGATGAAGGCTCACTCATCGCGAGAATTCTGGAAATGAAGGAGGATTGAGGACTGTGCAGAAGAAAGTTATATACGAATTCAAGTCGGTGTTCCGCGAGAATATGGATGTTATCGGCTTTAAATTCGGCGAGGGCGAAAAATCTGTGTGCATTGTGGGCGCACTGCGCGGCAATGAGATACAGCAGATGTACATCTGCTCTCAAATAGTGAAAAAGCTCAAGGAGCTTGAAGCCGACGGTAAGATACGAAAAAACAAGTCTATAATGGTGATACCGTCGGTGAACAATTACTCAATGAACATCGGCAAGCGATTTTGGCAGACCGACAACACCGACATCAACAGAATGTTCCCCGGCTACGACCTCGGTGAAACGACCCAGCGCGTTGCGGCGGGATTGTTTGAAAAGATAAACGGCTATGAATACGGCATTCAGTTCGCCAGCTTTTACATACCGGGACGGTTTATCCCCCACGTCAGAATGATGGACACGGGCTATGAGGACACCGAGGACGCTATGCACTTCGGTCTGCCCTATGTCATGGTGAGAAGCCCAAAGCCATACGACACAACCACACTGAATTACAACTGGCAGGTGTGGAACTGCAAGGCGTTCTCGGTATTCACTCAGGAGACGGAGCACATTGACGAGCAGAGCGCAAAAATGGCGGTGCATTCGGTGATGATGTTCCTCGCCAGACAGGGCATTATAAAGTATCACGGGCACAAGGGCTACACCTCCACCGTCATCAGCTATGAGAGCATGGTCAACATAAAATCCGATCATGCGGGAATATTCCGCCGCCTTGCGGATATAAATGAAGAGGTTCGCAAGGGCGAAATTATCGCCGAAATAATCGACCCGCTGGACGGCGAGGTCAAGGCGAAAATCAAATCCACCGTAAACGGCGTGGTATTCTTTGCCCACGACAAACCGCTCACCTACGCGAACGCGACCTTATTCAAGATAATCAAAACCAGCGATTTGAAATAATTTCAATTAAACCCAATGGAGGGCATATGAAAATTACCGTTCTCGACATGGACACCGCCGCGATAAACAACGACATCCCGCTTGACCACATGCGCGAACTGGGCGAGCTCAACATCATCGGACCGACTGACCAATCGCGCACAGCAGAATTCATAGGAGATTCCGACGCGGCGATATGCAACAAAAGCCGCATTACCCGTGAAGTGATGGAGTGCTGCCCGAATCTGAAATACGTCGGCACGATGGGCACAGGCTTCGACCAGATAGACATTGAAGCCGCAGACCAACGCGGCATTACTGTCTGCAACGTGCCTGCGTATTCCGCAGATGCCGTCGCACAGCACGCCTTCGCGCTGATACTCAACTATTACTGTAGGATCTCGGAATATGCGGCGGACACTGCAAACGGCGGCTGGACTCAAAAGAAATACTTCACCTCATTCGGACTGCCGACCTACGAGCTTAACGGCAAGACTATCGGCTTGATAGGCTGCGGCGACATCGGCCGCAAGGTCGCCCGCATAGCTGACGCATTCGGAATGCGCGTGCTGGTATTC
Organism: Acutalibacteraceae bacterium; assembly: GCA_045133435.1. Taxonomy (GTDB): domain Bacteria; phylum Bacillota; class Clostridia; order Oscillospirales; family Acutalibacteraceae; genus RUG762. Next base: position 2,665 of record JBGUUF010000573.1, on the reverse strand, counting down.
AACCGCAATCCCGGCAAGCTGCGGGACATTCCGTGCATCAACTGCGTGCCGCTCGAGGATTTGCTCAGGCAATCCGACATCGTATCAATTCACGCTCCGCTCAATGAACACACTCGCGAATTGATAAACCGCGACACGCTGGCAATGATGAAAAATTCGGCACTGCTCGTCAATACGGCGCGCGGCGGGATAGTCAACGAAGCCGACCTCGCACAAGCCTTAAACAGCGGAATTATCGCGGCGGCGGCTGTGGATGCGCTGACAGTCGAGCCTATGTCCGAGGACACACCTCTGCGCGGCGCGAGGAATCTCACTATAACTCCGCATATCGCATGGGCACCGACCGAGACGCGCCGAAGACTGATGCAGATAGTTTACGAAAACCTGAAATGCTTCATTGACGGCACTCCGCAGAACGCCGTAAACAAAAAGAATTAAGGATACGCTGATCAAAGGCTTTGTTGTCGATTTGACCGCGCGAAAATCCGTTACGGAGCGTGGTCTGAATCGACTTAATCAGCGTTTCCTTAAAACGCGAAAACCACCATTTTGAACCGCCAACAGTCTATTAGCAATTATCTGCATGCTTCTGTTTTCCTCACATCATACACATTCTGTACACAAATGAAATACAAATTCTTTTCATATTTCCTGTTGACTAATTAAATATATCGGCTTATAATCTTTCTCATAAAGAGTTATAAGAAGTTATATTCTTTTCTCTTTAAATCGAAAAATAGGGGAATAATAAAAATGAAGAAAAAAATCGCAGCATTAATTGTCGCATCAGCTATGGTAGTCTCGATGATGGTATCGTGCTCTTCAAACGGCGGTACAGATACATCTTCGGACAATTCGATCAGTTCTTCGGTCGGGGATACATCGGTTTCTTCTTCCGTAAACGTGGATAATATTGATATTGCAGATGAGTGGACCAGCGGACAGATAGCCATTGACGGGGTGGTGTATACCCTTCCCTGCGAAAATTCCGAGTTTCATAATAATGGCTGGGACTTCAAATACACAGAGGGCGATCTCGAAGCAATGCAATGCAGCGTCAGCCAGCGTCTGGTAAACGGCGACAAGACCATCCTCGCCCAACTTATCAACATGAGCAACGAGAAAATAGATATATTGGAAGGTCAGATCGGTCAGGTTCAGATCGACGCAAACGACGGTGTAAGTGTAGTTCTCCCGGGCAAACTTGTTTTTGACGAAAATATCACGGTTGAAGATATAAAAGCTAAGTACGGCGAGCCTGCCGAAGAAAAAGAAGTCGATGACCATGTGATTTTGAATTACAATGGCGATACCGATCAGGAGCTTAAATTCTTCATCTACAATCCCGGCAGCAACATGGAGAAATACAGCTCAGTAACTTTCAAAAACTTCTGTACGAAGTAAATTTTTTATTGAATAGCATTAATACCGGCGGGGTATGCAGTTATCTGCATGCCCTGTTTTTGTTGTTGACAATTTATTCATATTCTAATATAATATTGTCAGTAAATTTTTATCAGCCCCTCAAAAATGGGGCGCGAAAGGATGATTGTGTTGAATTATGTCGAGCTTAGTGCGATCATTCTGTATTTTGTTCTTGTCATAGGCGTAGGTGTCTACTTCTTCTTCAAGGGCAAGCAGGATGACGGCGAAAAGGAATACTTCCTGGGCGGACGAAACATGGGCGGTCTTGTCGCTGCTCTGAGTGCGGGTGCCTCCGATATGAGCGCATGGGTGCTCATGGGACTTCCCGGCTCCATTTACCTCTACGGTATGGGCAAGGTATGGATAGCAGTAGGTCTGCTGCTGGGTACTATTGCCGCATGGCTCTTTGTAGCTCCGCGCCTGCGCAGATATTCCATCAGAGCCAACGACTCCATTACTATCCCGCAGTTTCTTACCAACAGATTCCAGTCAAAGAACAAGTCTCTCCAGATAATCTCTGCGATAGTCTTTGTCGTGGTATACTGCATTTATTCCGCTTCCAGCATTTCCGCATGCGGCACACTCTTTAACTCCGTTCTGGGAATAGATGCCAGCATCGCAATGATAGTTGCAACTGCCATTATCGTTGTATACACCTTCCTAGGCGGCTTCAACGCTGTCTGCTGGACAGACTTCTTCCAGGGTCTGCTCATGCTGGGCACACTCATGCTCTGCCCCATCATCGCAGTAGTTGCAATGAACGCCCCCGATTTCGTCGTAGCAGGCTCAACCGAGCTTCCCGCTCATTATTTCAATATTCTCTCCAGCGGCTCGCTTGACTGGCAGAGCATCGCCGACATCATCACAGGTCTCGGCTGGGGTCTTGGCTACTTCGGCATGCCGCATATCCTCATCAGATACATATCCATCAAGTCCGAAAAGGAAATGAAAAAGTCCCAGATAGTCGGTATCGGCTGGATCGTTATCATTTTGATCTGCGCTTCTATCGTCGGACTTCTCGGCAGACAGTACCTCGGCGACTCTATCGCTGATTCTGAATCGCTGGTATTTATCAAGATGGTCAGAGATCTCTTCCCCGCATTCATCGCAGGCATACTGCTCTCGGCGATCATCGCCGCATCTATGAGCACCGCCGATTCTCAGCTTCTTGCCTCCTCTTCGGCATTCGCTTCGGATGTTTACAAAGAGGTCATCAGAAAGAAAGCCTCCAACAAGGAAA
>JBGUUF010000572.1:0-2140 GCA_045133435.1 Acutalibacteraceae bacterium | reverse complement strand
CGCACCTCGACGAAAAGTGGGAGGACGAGGCCAGCCGCAAGAGACTGTTGGAAATCGTACATCTGACCGAGCACGAAAAAGAAATAGTCGGCATGAGTCCGCATTTTATCGTGGCGGCGAGAAAATGAAGGAGAGGATTTTGTAATATGGATTCTGCCGAAATAACCGTGAATGCGGCTAAAATCGAATTTGAAAAGAGCTTTAAGGAAGAAAAATTCTACAACAAACAGACGCAGGACGACAAGCACCTGAATTTGCTTCTGAGCAAGATGGAGATTTCTGACGGAATGAAAATTCTCGATTTGGGCACAGGCAGCGGATATTTGGCATTTGCTGTGGCTGTGATGAATCCGAATGTTGAGGTTATCGGGTTGGACGTTGTGGCGGAGACATTGCGAAGAAACGAGAGCAGGGCGAAAAGTGAAAACTTGAAAAACATAAAATTCCGCGCCTACGACGGCATTGAATTTATGTTTGATGATGGCGAGTTTGACTGTATAATAACCCGATATGCCTTGCACCATTTTCCGAAAATTGACATGACATTCCGTGAGATGAGCCGCGTATTGAAAGACGGCGGCAGGCTGATTATTTCCGATCCCACCCCGAATGAAGATGATGCGGATAAGTTTGTGGACGAATTTATGCAGATGAAACCGGACGGTCACATCAGATTTTATTCGCTGTCTGAGTTTGTTGAGCTGGGGGAGAAGGCTGACTTGCGTTTTGTATCTAATCAATATACCGAAATAAGATTTCCCAGACAAAATGCAAGCGCTTATATTCCGCTGTTGAGCCAACATGACGAACATGTGATTGAAAATTACAATATAAAAATCGAGGGAGATGAAATATACATCACTGAAAAGATTTTAAATATAGTGTTTGAGAAAGAATGATACAAAATCTGCATATTTTGATTGACAAAATCGGCAGATTGCGGTAAATTATTATTAACACGTTATTTTGAATAACTATATTCAAAGAAGGATGGTTGTCAGATAATCATGAAATACGATTTTAAAGCTATTGAAAAAAAATGGCAGCAGAAGTGGGAGGATGCTGACTGTTTCCACGCGGAAATAGATCACTCCAAGCCCAAGTTCTATGCACTGGTCGAGTTCCCCTATCCGTCGGGCGCAGGTCTGCACGTCGGTCATCCCCGTTCGTACACCGCACTGGACATCATCGCCAGAAAGCGCCGTCTTGACGGTTACAATGTTCTTTATCCGATGGGCTGGGACGCATTCGGTCTGCCTACCGAGAATTTCGCTATAAAGAATCACATTCACCCCGCCATTGTCACCAAGAACAATGTTGACCGCTTTAGAAGCCAGCTCAAGAGTCTCGGTCTGTCCTTTGACTGGAAGCGCGAGATAAACACCACCGACCCGTCCTACTACAAGTGGACTCAGTGGATATTCCTCCAGCTCTTCAAGAACAACCTCGCTTACAAGAAAGAAATGTCGGTCAACTGGTGCACTGGCTGTAAGTGTGTGCTTGCTAACGAAGAGGTTGTCGGCGGCGTTTGCGAACGCTGCGGCAGTGAGGTTGTCCACAAGGTCAAGAGCCAGTGGATGCTCAAAATCACTGAGTATGCACAGCGTCTCATTGACGATATAGACGAGCTGGATTATATCGACCGCGTCAAGGTTCAGCAGAAGAATTGGATCGGACGCTCCACCGGCGCAGAGGTCGATTTCGGCACAACTCTCGGCGACACCCTCACAGTATACACAACGCGCTGTGACACGCTCTTTGGCGCAACATATATGGTAATCTCGCCCGAGCATCCGCTCATCGAGAAGTGGGCTGACAAGATCGCCAACATCGACGAAGTGAGAGATTATCAGCTCGCCGCCTCCAAGAAGTCCGACTTCGAGAGGACTGAGGTCGCCAAGGATAAGACAGGCGTCTGTCTCGACGGCGTTAAGGCAATCAATCACGTAAACAACAAAGAAATCCCGATTTTCATTTCGGACTATGTACTCGTGTCCTACGGCACAGGCGCAATTATGGCTGTTCCCGCTCACGACACACGCGACTGGGAATTTGCCAAGAAGTTCGATCTGCCGATCATTGAGGTCGTTAAGGGCGGCGAGGATGTTCAGAAGGAAGCCTTCACCGACTGCGCGACAGG
>JBGUUF010000571.1:0-2489 GCA_045133435.1 Acutalibacteraceae bacterium | reverse complement strand
ACTCTGAGGTCGCGCGCCACAGGCTGCTGCTGCAGGATGAGCTTCATGCAGAGAGTCTCTATCTTTCGCTCCTGCTCGTCGATCTCAAATTCAAGTGACGCAGCCTTTTCGATAATTCCGTCACTCGAATCGTTTAGCGACGATACGGCAGTGGTGATAGCTTCCTCGCAAAGCGAACCCATCTTTATCATTTCCACATGCAGAGTCTCGAGCTGTTCATCAAATTTATTACGCATAATTAATGCCGTCCTTTCAAGATTGTATAATTCAAAATTATATAATTTAAAATTATAGTATTATCCGAAACGTCCTGTGATATAATCTTCGGTCTTCTTGTTTTTGGGCATTGCAAACAGCGGTTCGGTATCGCCGTATTCAATCAAGTCCCCGAGAAGGAAGAACGCTGTCTTGTCGGAGGTACGCGCGGCCTGCTGCATATTATGCGTCACTATTATTATAGTATATTTTTTCTTTAATTCAATAGCCAAATCTTCAATTTTTGAGGTTGAGATCGGGTCGAGAGCCGAGGTCGGTTCGTCCATGAGCAGAACCTCGGGTTCTACGGCAAGTGCGCGGGCTATGCAAAGACGCTGCTGCTGACCGCCTGACATTTCAAGGGCGCTCTTTTTCAGTCTGTCCTTTACATCATCCCACACTGCCGCATCGCGGAGGGACTTCTCAACGATTTCGTCAAGCTGGCTCTTGGAGCGAATACCGTGTGTTCTGGGACCGTACGCGATGTTGTCATACACGCTCATCGGAAAGGGATTGGGCTTCTGAAACACCATGCCTACACGCTTTCTGAGCAGGTTGACATCCATCTTCTTGTCAAATATGTCCTCGCCGTCCAGACGAATATCGCCAGTGATCTTGCAGTCGGCTACAAGGTCATTCATTCTATTGAGGCTCTTGAGTACGGTGGATTTACCGCAGCCTGACGGACCGATGAATGCAGTGATTTTATTTTCGGGAATATCCATGCTTACATCGTGGATAGCATGAAATTCGCCGTAATGCAGATTCATGTTTTTAATCGTAAATTTATCCATAGCGTTTGTCTCCTCAATTACTTTTTAGCGAGCTTCTTGGCAAGGAAACTCGAGAGCGCGTTTATCATAATTACCATTATAAGCAGCACAACGGCTGTTGCATATGCCTGTCGGGTGTACAGACCCTCGGACAAAAGGCAATACATGTGTACAGCCAGCGTTCTGGAGGTTTGGAACAATCCTGTGGTAACACCTGCGGATGTGCCGGCAGTGAAAATCAACGCCGCAGTCTCACCGGAAATTCGTCCGATGGCGAGGATTATACCCGAGAGTATGCCCGGCATTGCGGAGGGAACGATGATTTTGAATATCGTACGCAGCTTGCCCGCACCCAACCCGAAGCTGCCTTCGCGGTAGGTGTCAGGTACGGCGAGCAATGCTTCCTCGGTGGTGCGGATGATAAGCGGAAGCACCATTATCGCAAGTGTTATAGAACGGGCGAGCTGGGAATAGCCCCAGCCTGCGGCAACGACGAACGCGAGAAATCCGAACAGACCGAACACGATTGACGGTATACCCGAAAGTGTCTCAGTCGTAAGGCGGATTATCTTGACCAGCTTAGAGCCACGCTTTGCGTATTCGACCAGATATATCGCTGAAAAAATTCCTATCGGCACAGCCATGAGCAGTGTAAGTCCGGTCATTATTAATGTATTGATTATTGCCGGCATCATGGACACGTTTTCAGGCGTATATTTCCACTCGAAAAGCTCGGGGGTGATATTGCTGACACCCATTACCAATATATATGCGATGATGAACACCAGCACACTCACGGTGATGATTGCCGACAGATACACCAGTATCTTTACAAGCATTGAAAACGGATGATGCGTTTTTCCCTTTTTCTTTTTAGGCGTCATTTCTTTGACTGCCGCAGCTTTCATATTATCAGAACTTCCTTTGATCTGATCCATTAGCTTTCACTCCTTTTCAGCAACGAGAAGCAGGTGTTTATAATCAGAATGAACACAAACAGTACGACTGCTGTGGCGATAAGTGCGTCCTTGTGCAGGTCAGAAGCATATGCCATTTCGATAACGATGTTTGCAGTAAGTGTTCTTACGCCCGATGTGATCTTCTCGGGAATGACCGGCTGATTGCCTGCCACGATGATTACCGCCATAGTCTCGCCTATCGCACGACCTATACCGAGCACTACGCCCGCCATAACACCTGACTTCGCGGCGGGAAGTATGGTGCAGAATACACTTCTTTCCTTGGTCGCGCCCAACGCAAGCGCGCCTTCATAATACATTTTCGGCACGGCGCGGAGATTCGGCTCAACGGTGCTGATGATTGTGGGAAGTATCATAATTCCCAGCAGAATGGAGGCAGTAAGTACGCCCTTACCGCTGCCGCCGAGGTGAATAAATTCACCCCTAGCTATGTGGTCCTTGACCAAAGGTACGATAACCATGAGTCCGAAGAAACCGTAAA
>JBGUUF010000570.1:0-1653 GCA_045133435.1 Acutalibacteraceae bacterium | reverse complement strand
TCGGGAATCCCGTCGCCCAACACGACAATTTTATCCTCGGGAATGCCGTAAAATTTGAGAATGTCAGCGTGTGATTTAGTCATCACAGCGAACAAATCGGTACTTTCCAGCAAATCATGCGACACGCTGTTGCTGCGGTAATTGGATATATCGACGCCGATTTCTTCGCAGACTACAACAGAATTCTCGCTGGGAGCCGAGCCGTTTGATGCACTGACTCCCGCGCTGGACACGGTAATGCCGCTGTCGCTGTATTTTTCGGCAATAATTTTCTTCGCAATGCCCTCAGCCATAGGCGAACGGCATGTATTTCCTGTACATATGAAAGTAATATGCACTTAAAATTCCTCCTCATTGTTTCGTTTATACTACAATTTTTATCCTTTGGCAAGATACCAATTTTCGCCGATGTTCGCGTCGGCAATCATCGGAACATTGAGCGATACCGCCTTTTCCATTTCTTCGCGGAGCAAGGCGGCGGCTTTTTCCGCCTCGTCTGTCGGGCATTCGAGAATCAGTTCGTCGTGTATCTGCAATATCAGACGGGATCTCATTCCTTCCGTCGCAAGCCGCTTATACACGGCGATCATAGCGATTTTGATGATGTCCGCCGCCGTGCCTTGAATCGGCATATTTCGAGCGACACGCTCACCGAATGAACGTGTTTGGAAATTTGAGGCGGTCAGCTCGGGCAAATATCTCCTGCGACCATACAAAGTTTCGGCATAACCTTTGGATTTGGCATCCTCGACGACCTGCTTCATATAGTCCGCTATCGCCGAATAGGTGTTCATGTAACCCTTGATATACGCGGAGGCTTCGGCATTTGACACGCCTATGTCCTTAGCGAGCGAGAATGCCGAAATGCCGTAGACTATACCGAAATTGACCGCCTTTGCGTTGCTTCGCATGTGCGGTGTAACGTCGGCGAGCGGGATTCCGAACACCTGCGATGCCGTGACAGCGTGAATATCCGTGCCATTTTTGAAGGAATCTATCATCGTCTTGTCGCCTGCGATGTGGGCGAGCACGCGCAGTTCGATCTGACTGTAGTCCGCGTCAACCAGCGTCATTCCCTCGCCTGCGCGGAAGAATTTACGCAGCTCGCGACCTAACTCGGTGCGCACGGGAATATTCTGCAAATTCGGCTCGACCGAACTGATTCGGCCCGTGCGAGTCTCGGTCTGACGGAATTTCGTGTGAATTCGTCCGTCGTCGGCGATCGCTTTTTTCAAGCCTTGGCAGTAAGTCGAATTCAGCTTTGCGAGTGTGCGGAATTCGAGAATCAGCGCGACGATTTCGTGCTCGCCGCTGAGACGCTCCAGCACTTCTGCGTTGGTGGAATAGCCGGTTTTAGTCTTTTTGCCGCCCGGCAGCTTCATTTTTTCAAACAAAATCTCGCCTATCTGTTTGGGCGAATTTATGTTGAATTCCTCGCCCGCCAAATCGTAAATTCGCGCAGTTATCTCGTCAATTCTCACCTGCAGTGCCGCGCCGAATTCGTCAAGTGCTTTGCTGTCGGCGGCGAAGCCTGCGGTTTCCATATCGGCGAGAACGTAGGCGAGCGGAATCTCAATATCGTTGAGCAAAGAGGTTTGCCCGTTGCGCTCGATTTCGGCGAGCATTTTGGCGCACATTGCGGGAATCCGCGTG
>JBGUUF010000569.1:0-12643 GCA_045133435.1 Acutalibacteraceae bacterium | reverse complement strand
GGGTCTGCTTTTCCGCCAATCGTGTGAATTCAGTGACAAGCTCGCCTGAGTTTACCACGTCACAGCCTACGATTCCGTCGCCGAGCGAAACGGCACAGCTCAGCAGCTTCTCAAACTCGTTCTTGTAAAATTCCGCCATTTCGGCGAAGTTGGTGTCGGCGGGAGTGAAGCCCGCCTTGAGAAACAGCGAATGTTCTTTCATTATGCGCCCGAAAAACAGGTGCAGTTCCAGTGATTTTATAACGTAATTTTCGTTACACATATTGTCCTCTGTGAGAAAATAGATCGAATGGTTAAAATATAGGCGTCTGCATTCATAATATGCAGGACGTGAAGTGTCAGTTACGGTCAAAATTACGGTTTTCAGCGTTTTTAAGCCTCCTATCTGTGAAAAAAAGCTCAAAAAATGTCTTAATTTGCAAGTTCTTAGCAAAAAAATTGCATATTTTTTGTAAATTTGAAAAAAATTTGTTGACAAATACGACTCCGTTGTATAAAATAATAAATACAGCGTGAGTTGCAGATTTAATCGTTATTGCAGATGTAGCCGCGGTGTATTTTATGAAGGTATTTTATTTGCAAAGGAGCAATATACAATGGGTTTCAAAAGTCAGTATCTTGCAGATCTTATGGAGACTGTAATCAAGCGTAACCCCAACGAGCCTGAATTCCATCAGGCTGTCACAGAGGTTCTCGAGTCACTCGAGCCTGTCATCGAGAAGCATCCCGAGTACGTCAAGATGGGCGTTATCGAGAGCATCGTTGAGCCTGAAAGAATCATCAAATTCCGCGTTCCGTGGGTTGATGACAACGGCAACGTTCGCGTAAACCGCGGCTTCCGCATTCAGTTCAACAGCGCGATCGGTCCTTACAAGGGCGGTCTGCGTTTCCATCCTTCTGTTTATGAAGGCATCATCAAGTTCCTCGGCTTCGAGCAGATCTTCAAGAACTCCCTCACAGGTCTCCCGATCGGCGGCGGCAAGGGCGGTTCTGACTTTGACCCCAAGGGCAAGTCTGACATGGAAGTTATGCGCTTCTGCCAGAGCTTCATGACTGAGCTCAGCAAGCACATCGGCCCCGATACAGACGTTCCCGCAGGCGACATCGGTGTAGGCGGACGTGAGATCGGCTACATGTTCGGTCAGTACAAGAGACTCCGCGATGAGTATTCCGGCGTTCTCACAGGTAAGGGCCTCACATACGGCGGCAGCCTTGCTCGTACAGAGGCTACAGGCTACGGTCTTTGCTACTACACAGAGGAAATGCTCAACGACAACAACAACTCCTTCAAGGGTAAGACTGTTGTTATCTCCGGTTCCGGCAATGTTGCTATCTATGCTACACAGAAGGCAACTCAGCTTGGCGCAAAGGTCGTTGCTCTCTCTGACTCCAATGGCTACATCTACGATCCCGACGGAATCGACCTCGCAGCTGTTAAGGACATCAAGGAAGTTCGCCGCGCAAGAATCAAAGAGTATGTTACAAATCATCCCAACGCAACATATACAGAGGGCTGCAAGGGCATTTGGACGATCAAGTGCGACATCGCTCTGCCCTGCGCTACTCAGAACGAGCTTGACGGCGAATCCGCTAAGGCTCTTATCGCAAACGGCGTAATCGCTGTTGCTGAGGGTGCAAACATGCCTTCAACTCCCGAAGCTGTTCATGCATTCCAGTCTGCAGGCGTTCTCTTTGGCCCGGCAAAGGCTGCAAACGCAGGCGGCGTTGCAACCTCCGCTCTCGAAATGAGCCAGAACTCCATGAGATACTCCTGGACATTTGAAGAGGTTGATGCAAAGCTCCAGGGCATCATGAAGAATATCTATCACAACTCCGCAAATGCTGCTAAAGAATACGGCATGGAGGGCAACCTCGTAGCAGGCGCAAACATCGCAGGCTTCCTCAAGGTTGCAAACGCAATGCTCGCTCAGGGTATTGTCTAATATTTAATTGACTACAAGATGTTTTCATTTTTCATTTTTATCTTTCTATTTCTTTCTTAAAAACACCGCGATCTGTCCTTTACCGGGCGGGTCGCGGTGTTTTTTATGTTCGGCTTTGATTTTATAAGAAATTTATTTTGCCTTAACGCTTGATTTTTGCTGTAAATGTGTTATAATATCATAGCAATTTGAAAATGATTATCAATTTTAAATTTGAGGGAGGCTTTGAAATGGCCGAGGTCAAAAAAAATTACCGCACTCGTCAGCAGGAGGCTGTGGTCGAATATTTTCGGCTCAACCCACAAAGGTGTGTTACGGCGGACGAAATTTACATATATTTTATGAATGCAGGGGAGAAGATAGGCAAGGCTACGATCTACCGCAGTCTCGACCGACTGCTGGAAAACGGCACGGTCAAGAAATTCATCTCGGACAGCGGTGACTGCGCCATGTATCAGCTTATCGACGGTCTCAACGGCTGCGACAGGCACTTTCACCTCAAATGCACGTCCTGCGGCGAGATAATCCACATGGACTGTGATTTTATGGAGGAATTCGAGCGGCACATTGTCGAGCACCACGGGTTCAGAGTGGACAATGCGCGCACCGTGATATACGGCATTTGTGAGCATTGTGGGGCGCAAAATATGATTAAAAATTAAGAGGATTTATTCGGGCGATGAAAATAAAAATTTTATCTGTAATGCTCTCCGCCGCGCTGATATTCAGCATGCTGGCAGGCTGCGGTGAGAAAAAATATGAGGACAGCGGCAAGATCTCGATCGTCGCAACGGTATTCCCGCAGTACGACTTCGCGCGGCAGATAGCAGGCGACCGCGCTGATATCACGCTGCTGCTCAAGCCGGGAATGGAGGCGCATTCCTATGAGCCGGCACCGAAGGACATTATCAGAATATCGCATTGTGATTTGTTCCTGAATGTCGGCGGCGAGTCGGAAAGTTGGCTGGATTCTGTGCTGGAGTCGGCAGAGAATGAGAAAATGAGAATAGTTTCCGCGATGGACTGCGTGAACGGCATAGCCGAGGAACATTCTGAGGGGATGACGCAAAAGGGGCATAGCCACGAGCATGAGCACGATGAAGACTGCGAGGAGGAACACGACCACGAGCATGACGAGGAAGAGACGGAATACGACGAGCACGTCTGGACCTCGCCCGTGAATGCGGTGGTCATAGTGAGCGAGATATTGCAGGCATTGTGCGAGATCGACCCCGCGAATGCCGAATATTACACGGCGAATGCGAATGAGTACATCGCGCAGCTCACCGAACTTGACGGCAGCTTCCGAGAGATAATTGCGAATGCCGAGCGCAACACATTGATATTTGGCGACCGTTTTCCGCTGCTGTATTTCGTCAGGGAATACGGTTTGAATTACTACGCGGCATTTCCCGGATGTGCCTCGGAGACTGAGCCGAGCGCGGCGACGGTGGCGTTTTTGATAGACAAGGTTGAGAACGAGGACATTCCCGTGATATTTTACATAGAGCTGTCCAATCACAAGGTAGCGGATGCGATAGCGGAGTGCACCGACACAAAGACACTGCAATTCAACACATGCCACAATATCACAGCCGATGATTTCGAGGCGGGGGAGACATATCTCAGCCTGATGACGGCGAATTTAAGCGTACTGGAGGAGGCTCTCAATTGAAAAAGCCATTGATTTCGTGCAAAAATTTATCTATAGGATACGAGAATATTACCGTGCTGGAGGACATCAGCTTTGATATACAGCGCGGGGATTATCTGTGCATAGTTGGCGAAAACGGCGCAGGCAAATCCACACTCATCAAGTGTTTGGCGGGTCTGAAAAAGCCAATGAGCGGCAGTATCGAGTTTGACCACAGCATATCCCGCCGCGACATAGGCTATCTTCCCCAGCAAACCTCTATCCAACGGGATTTTCCCGCTTCGGTGAGAGAAGTAGTGCTGTCCGGATGCCTTAACAACAGCAGATTAATTCCATTTTACACTGCGGCAGACAAGGCAAAAGCGGAGTCTCACATGAAAGAGCTTGGTATAGACCACCTCGCCAATCATTCATACCGCGAGCTGTCGGGCGGTCAGCAGCAGCGTGTACTGCTGGCGCGCGCACTCTGCTCGTCAAGCAAGATTCTGATTCTGGACGAGCCTGTGACTGGTCTTGACCCGCTTGTGACCTCGGAGATATACTCTATCATCGGCAAGATAAATCAGAAGCACCGTATTACAATTATCATGGTGTCGCACGATGTGGATATGGCGGTGAAGTGGTCGAATAAAATACTGCATGTCAAACACACAGTGCAGTTTTTCGGCAAGACGACAGATTATTCAAAGAGTGCCCTCGGCAAGTCATTTATGGGAAGGAGCTGATGCAGAAATGTTGGAGATGCTTTCATATCCGTTCATACAGCGCGCGCTTATCGTGGGCACGCTGGTGTCGCTCTGCTCGGCTCTGCTGGGCGTAAATCTGGTGCTCAAGCGGTATTCGATGATAGGCGACGGACTTTCGCATGTGGCGTTCAGCGCGATGGCTGTGGCTACTGTGATGAACTGGGCACCTCTCGCCGTGGCGATCCCTGTGGTGATAGTGGCTTCATTCCTGCTGCTTAGACTCAGCGGAAACAGCAAGATCAAGGGCGATTCGGCAATCGCATTGGTATCCACAGGCGCGCTTGCAATCGGAATTTTCATTATATCCATGAAGTCCGGCATCAACACCGACATCAACAACTACATGTTCGGCAGCGTACTTGCTATCAGCAAGTCGGATGTCGCGCTGAGCGTCGTGCTCTCGCTGACCGTACTGGTGCTGTATGTGCTGTTCTACAATAAAATTTTCGCCGTGACCTTCGACGAACCCTTCGCACGCGCCACGGGAATTCGGGTGGAATTTTACAACATGCTTATCGCGGTGCTCACGGCGGTGACGATAGTGTTGGGCATGCGCATGATAGGTGCACTGCTCATTTCGAGCCTGATAATATTCCCCGCGATGTCGTCGATGCGGCTGTTCAAATGCTTCCGCAACGTAGTTATCTGCTCGGCGGTGATCTCGGTGGTGTGTTTCTTCTCGGGAGTTGCAGTGTCGTATGAATATTCCGCGCCCACAGGAGCGAGCGTGGTAATCATGAATATCGCCGTGTTTGCGGTGTTCTGTCTGGCGGATTACCTGCGCGGCAAGCTCAAGGCGAACGAAGTATCGCTCAAATCAATAATCAAGCGCAAATAAAAGAAAGGCTGACGGGGAATTTTCCGTCAGCCTTTTTGTCACATCATAAAACAGACGATGCGCGAGACATTTCTAATAAAAGAAATCATCCCGCGCACTTACAGTGTTTTTACTTTTTTACAGCAATTTTAAAAATTTATTGATTAATTACGCCGTCAAAGTTCACCTAACAATACTAATTAATACGGTGTATGTGTTTTACTTATTCAAATTGCTGTTACACACACACAATTGTTCACATGCATGCCTAAAAACTGCTCGTCTTTACGATAAACGTAATCGAAAAATGATAAAATGTGTCAGCTTATTTTACCTGCTCGCCAAATACGTCGCGCTCGACAAATAGATCATTAACAGTAACGCCGAATACTTCAGAGAAGCCTTTTAATTCAATGTCAGTTACAGTGCGGAGTCCGTCTTCGATTCTGGAAATAGAGCCGCGGCATACATAGACATTTTTAGCTTCAAGCTTATCGGCCAGATCCTGCTGGCTCATTCTGCGAGTAACGCGTAAAATACGAATATTTTCGCCTACAATGTTGTTCTTTTCTCCACCGATTATACGTGGCATAACGATATCACCTCGGAAACATTATAAAGTTGACCTGTGCTGAATAAAAACTTAAAAATAGTATTTATTCACGCCTCAAAATGAAAAGTGTGCGATAATGTCACAGAATAAGAGCTGACAACAAATTCTGACGACATCAAGCCTGTATTGGTACGTAAAATGCACCACTATACTTTAACACAATTTTATTATACTTCACAGCGAATAAAAAATCAACTGTTTTTAAGACATTATTTTATGAAGAGTTAATTTTTTACAATTTGTTAAAATTTATTGAAGAAATCAATCTATCAATTGACCTCGAAGCTGTTCTATAATTTTTCTTTCACGTCTTGATACTTGCACCTGTGTCATGCCGAGAAGCTTAGCGGCTGCGGATTGCGTCATACCCCCGAAATACCTGAGCTGGATCAATTTTCTGTCGGCTTCTTCAAGCCGTGAAATGATCTGTCTCAGCGCAATTATATCAATAACAGCGTCATCAAATTTTTCAACCGGAATTTCTTCCTCGAACTCCTCGCCGTCGCGTTCTGACGTAAGCGAGATTACAGGGCGGGAAGCGTCGATTGCCTCGGCGATGCTTTCTGCATCTGTCCCGAGCCTTTCAGCCAATTCGCACACTGTCGGGTCGCGCCCAAGCTCAGTGCGCATTTCAGCTTCGGCTCGGCGAATCTTTAACCCGAGGTCGCGGATGCTTCGTGAGACTCTCACCGAACCTCCGTCGCGGAATAGCCGCCTGATCTCGCCGAGTATGGCGGGCACCGCGTAGGTGGAAAAACGAATGTTTCGGCTGCTGTCGAAGCCTGCCGCCGCCTTGACCAGTCCCTCACATCCCGATTGATACAGATCGTCATAATCTATCCCGCGCCCGACGTATCGGCGTGCACAGGCATGCACCAATCCAAGGTTTTCGGTGACGAGCTTATCCTGTTCAACTGTCATGGCGGTATCTGCGGGCGATTCTTTTTTCCATTGTGATGGTAGTGCCCTTGCCGACGGTCGATCTCACGCGGAGTTTGTCGGTAAAGCTCTCCATCACGGCGAAGCCAAGACCTGCGCGTTCGCTGCCGCCCGTGGTAAAGAGCGGTTCACGCGCCTTGGCAACGTCGGGAATGCCGCAGCCCTTGTCCTTTATCTGAACCAGGATGCGCCCGTCCTCAAAGATGCCTGCTTCTATCCAAATGTAGCCGATAGTGTCGCGATATGCGTGTACGATGCAGTTAGTCACAGCCTCTGAGACTGCGGTTTTGAGGTCGGTCATTTCCTCTATGGTGGGGTCTAGCTGTGCCATGAATGCCGCCACCGTAGAGCGTGCAAAGCTTTCGTTTGATGAATTGCTGGGGATGACCAGCTTCATTTCGTTTATAGGTTTTATTTTGGTTTTCATTTATATTTTACACGTCCTTCGTTATTTAATGATGATGTGTCGGTAAATAATTCGTTCTGAATATGTTAATAATTGATGTATAAAGTCGTATGAAATGACATAAATATTAATATTTATGTTAACGGCGCATAAAATTCACTTTAGCAGATCAAGACGGCCTATTCCTGCGAGTTTTATCATGCGCTCGATCATCGGCGGAGCATTGACGACCTGCACCTTGCCGCCGTATTCAGCCGCGTTTTTGTATCTGCCCATGATGAGTCCGATGCCCGACGAGTCCATGAATCCGATCCCGCCGAAATCAAGTATCAGCAAGTCAGGCTGAAGGCATTCCACCTCGCGGTCAATGCTTGTCCTGAATTCTGCGGCTGTGTGATGGTCTATCTCACCCGACAGCACAGCCGTGAGAGTGTCCTCTGAATGTTTAAACGTCACTGCCATTTTGAAAAAAATCAATCCTTTCTTCCCGACACGCAAAAAGCGCGCGGTTTATTCCTTGTGATAAAAGAATAAACCACGCGCCTCAAAAATAATCTCGAATTTTGGCAATAAAAGAAAATATTATTTTTTTGATGTTTACAAAAACTTCGATTTACCAATAATTATGAATTAATTTGCCGTGCCGTTGATGATGGGAATGAGCTTTTTATAGACAGCCATAGTAATTGCCGCACTTATCATGCCCTTGATGAAGGTGTAGGGGAGGTTGAATACCAGCAGGCAGTCCCACAGAGTTTCCACCGAGGGGCATATAGCCTTATACATGCCGATGATGGCTTCCATAGGCATAAATGCGGTGTATACGGGGTAGACCACGAAATAATTGCTGAACACGCTGAGTATCGCCATACTTGCCGCACCCACCAGACTGCCGATAACAGCGCCGCTGAATTTTTTGCTGCGGTTGTAGATAAGACCCGCCGGCACTACGAAGAACACTCCGAGGCAGAAATTGGAAAGCTCACCCACGCCGCCTGTGGTGGAGAAGAAGAGGTTTACCAGATTTTTGACCAGACACACTGCCACACCGCTGAGCGGTCCCATTGCAAACGATGCGATCAAAGCGGGAAGCTCGGAGAGATCCAGCTTGATAAATGACGGCATGAGCGGCACGTTGAAGCTGAAGAACATCAGCACCGACGAGAGTGCCGCGAGGATGGCAGTCATTACCATCTTGCGGATGTGATTGGTCCGTTTTTGGGCGGAATTCTGAACTTTTGCTTGCTGCATAAAGCACAACACCTTTCTTTGATTACTGTCTGCGCCAACGAAAAAAGCCCTGCGGAAGGAATCCGCAGGGCGCAAATATATGCAGGAACAGAACCGCCGAAAAAGCGGCAGCTTGCACACATCTTCTTTCATCCGGACTTCTGCATAACAGCAGTTACCGTCGGTTTCGGAATCACACCGAATCAGCTTGCGCGCGCGGACTATACCGCCGGTGAGGAATTTCACCTCGCCCTGAAGACAGTTTAATTAATTTTGTATAGACATTGTAACTCGCCGAGTGAGATTTGTCAACAGTAATTTTGTGAATTCAGCATTTTTTTGCGTACTGACCACTTACTCATCCGGAAGTTTTACAATTCACCCTGAGCACATCGAGACGCTAAACAAGCTCTAAGCTCAGTTATTTTTGTGTCGATTGTCCTCGGTTATCTCAAATTCGTCGGGATTTTCATCGGCTGTAAGAATGTCCGCCGGAGCATCGTCGAAATCGTTTTCAAATCCCTCGACAGCATCATCTGTATCAGCCGAATAGTGCTCGGGAAATTCGTCAAAGGCTATCGGGGTATTGACGGACGGCTTGGAACCATCGCCTTCACTGTCGATCGCATTGTAAAGAACAGGAACGTATTCGCGGAGCATCGGATAGATGAGCTTTTTGCGCATCGACCAAAGCACCAGTATCAGCACGGCGATAACTGTCATTGTCATGCCGAGCGGGAATCCGTCAGTGTGATATTTCATTTCAACGGTGTGGCTGCCTGCTGTGAGAGGAACGCCGATCATAGCGTCGCCGATTTTGACAGTTTCGGTTTTCTTGCCGTCAACATACACCGACCATCCGTCGTTGTAGGGGATAGAGGTGAACATCGTGCAGTCGCTGTCGGCGGTAATGTCGCCCTTGAAATATCCGTCGCTGTACTCGGTGATATTCCACTGATTTTTACCGAGAGTCTGAATAGCAGTGCTGAGGTTATCGGTGTTCATCGAGGCGATAAATATATTGCCGCTGCAGCTTATTTCGGAGGTGATGTCGACATTTATTTCCGTGCCGACCGCCAGCTTGCCGAGGTCGATGATATAAGGTTCATAGGTGGTAACGCCCCATGAAGAGCCGCCCACAGATACGCTGATCCCCGAGGCGGCGCGGCAGTCAACGTAAACGTATGTCTGTGCCTGCTCGGTCATTGTGTGAGTGGCGGTGAAGGAACCTGTGCCGTCGTTTTGCAGTTCGGCATAGAAATATGAGTCGCTGAATTCGACATTCATATTTGACGTTGCTGAAGCTGTGAGCGGGAGCAGGTCATATACAGGCTCGCAGTTTGCGCCGTATTCAAGGAATTTATCCTGGACCGAGAAGGGATTGAGGTCGTTGGGATCCCAGTAAATAATGTCGTTGTTGACTGTGAAGCCTCTGGAGAGTGCGAGGGTATTTTCGTAAATATATCTGTAATTTCCGTAGCCGTCGGTCACGCTGTCAACATAGCTGAGCTGTGCGTGAGTGCCGATGTCGTGGTCAAATGCGATATATTTGAGGTTGAGCATGGAGTCAACCAACGGAACATAGCTGTTGTAGATGTAGCTGTTAACACCGTTTATGGCGTAGCCGAGACTGCCCATGAGAGTTGTGGTGGATTCAGCGTTGCTGGAGGCGAACACCGTAAGTCCCGAGTAATCGTAAAGTGCATTGTCGTTGCAGGTCTTGCGGGGGAGGATCTCCATACGGCTGCCGTCGGTGTTTATTTCCTCGACCTTGCTGACCGCCGCCTTGTTTACGTCATAATCATAGACGAAGTCCACGCGGTTAGTGAACACCTCATTTTCGTTGAGCTGAGTTATCATTGATACCGAGTTGGCGGATACCTCAACAAACACGACTGCGGCTGTGAGGGCGAGGGCTGTGCTTTTTTTGTTGAAATCTTTCGAGGTCATACATCCTGTTATTACGGCGTATACAGCGAGGAAACCGAGACTGTACCACACGATAGTGTATTCGGAATCACTGCTGCTGAATTTTTGCTCAAGTACAAGCATAGCGGCAACCAGCGCGAAGGCTTTGAATATGCTGTTGCTGTCGAGCTCGTGGATCTTGTCAAGAGCCTGAACCGCCATCGCCAGCACAGTAAAGCTGATAAGGAATGCCTGACGGTAGGGCAGGTCGTTGGGGAAATGGAAGCCGTGGAACGCGAAGTTTGTCCAGTTGTTTGCCAGAAGCAAGACCAGTGTGCCCAGCAGTCCCATAAAGCTGACGCGGGTTCTGAGCTTTATTTTGCGGCAGAACAAGAATACTGCTATCATAAATACCGCCAAAATCGAGCAGTAGATGTTGGGGAGATTGTCGCCGCGCTCAGTGGGAGAGTTGCCGTAGAGCAGGCGGGAGAAAATATCCCAGAAGTCGAAATTGCTTTTTATCTCGCGGGCGAATTCATCGTCTGCACCCGAGGTCGCGCTGAGCGAAATCGCTGTCGGAATGAGAATCCACATCGACAGCATGCCGCCGACTATTGAAGTCCACGCAAAACGTCCAAGCTTTTTGAGCCATGCGATCGCCTTTTTGCTGAGAGTAAGACCGCTGTATTGATCATTTTCTTCAACCAGACGCATTACAAACCACAGCACAAGGTATATGCATATCATATAGCCGATGTAGTAGTTGGTGGTTATCGCCAAACCGAGGGTGATGCAGTAGAGCAGGGGACTCTTGCCGTTGAGCACCTTTTCCAGACCGTAGACGATGAGCGGGAGCAGAACAAGGCAGTCCAGCCACATGACGTTCCACGAATATGCGATGAAGTAGGCGGACATCGCATATGCCACCGAAAGAGCGACTGTGCCGTAGTCGTTCTTTTTGAATACACCGCGGCAGAATATCGCGAATGTAGCGCCTGCCGAAGCTATTTTGAGCACCTCGATGAGTGCGATGGCCTCGGTGAGATTTTCGCGCGGCAAAATGAGCGCGATGATGTTGTAGGGGCTGCACAGATAATATGCAATCAGCGGAATAAGTCCCGCGCCCATGCCTACACTGTCGGAGTATGACAGCGACTCGAAGGAGGTTATTTTTTCACGAATAAGCGAAAAGAAGGAGGAATACTGGTGGTGCATGTCGATGATCATTACCGACTCTTCGCCGAACGGATAGACCCCCAGCGCCATGTAGCATATGCCTATGGCGAGGAATGAGAACATTGCGGACATGAAAATGTAGTAATTTCCTTTGTGTACTCTGCCCTCGGTGTCGTAGGCGTGGCAGACGCACATGGCGAGTATTCCCGCCGCCACCGCGAAGGTGAGTGAAAACCACACGGAGCCTTCGTTTTTAAGGCATACCAGATAGGTGAGCATCATAGCGGCAAAAAACGATGCGATGTATTTGAGCATCGGCAAAAATGAATCGTCGTTTTTTAACGCGTTGGTGTTTTTGTTATCCATTTTTAAAAGTCCTTTCATAAAAGATAAAAAATACTGTTTAATTATAGCACAAATATGCGGGATTAAATAGTAAAAAAATATGAATTTCAATAAATTGGTGTAATTATTTGATATTTCTATTGACATCGGGCGAATGTGTGTATATAATTGATTAAAGAAAATTAGTGTTTCTAAAAAGAACTACTTTAATAAGGAGGGGAAATCTACGGAACAGAATGATAGGCTCATGCTGTTTGGACTGACTCGGCAGGAGGCTGCGATATACCGCGCGCTTTGCTGTGAATGTTCTCCGCTGACGGGGTATGAGATAGCCAAAATCACGGGCATATCGCGCTCGAATGCATATGCCGCCGTTGCCGCACTGACCGAAAAAGGCGCGGCATATGTGATGGACGGCTCGCCTGTGAGGTATTCGGCAGTCACGCCGCGGGAATTTTGCTCGAATTACATAGCCAAGCTGAGCGAGGTATCGGAGGAGATACAGCGCGAGCTTCCGCTGGCGGCACCTCAAACCGACGGTTATATCACGATAAACGGTCGCCGCAGGATCATGGAGACGGTGCGCAGTATGCTTCATTCGGTGGAGGAGCGTGTGTATATCTCGGCGGATGAGGAATTTATCGGCGAGATACGCGGCGAATTGCAGTCGATGATAGCGGAGAATATTAAGGTGGTTATTATTACTCCGATGTTGCAAAATTGTCCCGAGGGTGCTATAATGTACTCTGCCGACTGCGGTAAGGGGCAATTGCGGATAATCGCGGATGGCGCGAGCGCGCTGACAGGCGAGATAAGTTCGGATGATGCGCCGTGTTCCTGTCTTTTCAGTTCAAAGGAAAATCTGG
>JBGUUF010000568.1:0-3160 GCA_045133435.1 Acutalibacteraceae bacterium | reverse complement strand
TGTGAATATGGTCAACATCTTCTGCATCCAAGCTCATCACCAACCACAGCAGACCGCCCATAATTAATGTTGCCGCGAGCAGCAGAATAAGATTGCGCTTTTTCTTTGTCACAGTCTTTTCCTCCTGAAATACACAACTGCGCCTGCGAGAAGCACGACTATCGGAATAATGTATCCGAAAACGGTACTGAGCACAGACAGCGTCTGTATATCGACCGAGAAATCCACGGCATACAGCGACTTAGCTTCTATATCAATATTGCCCGTGTCGATGCCGCCGCGCTGATTGAATATATTCATCATCAGCGTGAGGTTGCCGTACACATCCGAACCGAGGAATTCCGCATAATAAAGGCTGTCGGGGGCAACGATAATATCGGTGCGCATCTCGTCGCCTTCAAGTGTGTCGCGATAGGTGGTAGAATACGCCATCACAGTGCGCTTATCCTTATCCGCCTCAGTGTACTCAGATTTGACGAATTCCTTGGCGCTGTTGCAGATATACCCCTCACTTGACGATGTGAGTATAGCGCCGACATCCGTGTTGCCCTTTGATTCATACAGCAGGTCAAGCGCGACCGCATTTGAAACCGCTGGATAATTCAATTCATCCAGAAGTGTATTTGTATAATCTGATGTTAGCATTTGAGGGGTGAATGCGCTCATCTGCGTGGAGATCGTATTTGAGGAATCGCCCTCGTATACGATATTCTGCGTTATAGAAATGCCGTACTCGGACAGCAGGGCATTGAGATTGGGTAGATTCGGCATTACCGACGACGAAAATACCAGCAGCGTTTTTGAGCTGGAATCATCGTTCAGAAACTCGTCGAGCTTCTGAACCTGCGCCTGCGTCAAGTCGGTAGTCGGAGCCGCCAGCATCGCAATATCCGTATCCTCGGGGAATTCTTCCTTGCGAATATCCACCGCGCGAACGTCATAGCCGTTGATTTGCAGCAGGCTCATCAAATCACCGCTGTTTCCGTCAACATTCAGACCGCTGATGAATGCGACCACGGGAGTTTTATCCATTGTTACCGTCTTAATGAGCGAGGTCATGTAAGTCTCTGTATACGACTGAGCAACTGCATCGCTCTGAGTTGTGCTGTCGTATGTGGTATAGCTCGACGATATTCCGGGAAGCATTTCATAAAATGACGTCACTCGGGTGCGGCGGGTGGACTTGACAACTATCGAGTAATAGTCCAGTGTATTGCTGTATTCTGGGAACTGCTGGATGTATGCCGGGGTCTTGCTCAGGTCAACATAATTTATTGTGATGTTATCGTTTTCCTGAGTGTAACGCTTGATTATCTCGTGCGCGATAGGGATCTGCCCATAGGTATCCTCTATCAGAGCCGATGCCGTTGTGCACTGCGCCTCGGTCGCAAGAATATCTATCTCAACGACCTCGTCGATCTCCTTGAGAATATCGACCGTGGTATCCGACAGGGTGTATCTGCCGTCGTCTGTCATGTCAATGCTCATAAATGAATATTTATCCGACATTTTCATCACGATAACATTGAGCAATATGATAAAAATGAAAAATACAACCGTCATCACCGTGGCCATTGTGCCGTGTCTAAAGCGGCTGCTGGTGCGAATGAGCGTTATCGTGTTTTTTACGGATGATTTTATCTCCGCAAAGCTCGGCAATTTGAAGTTTTTGCCGTTTTTCTTTTTATTCTTTTTATTATCAGCCAATCTGCGCACCTCCCATCAGCTCCAGCGGCGTTTCTCAAGCACTCGCACAGTGAGGAATACAAACACCGCCGAGATGCTCAGGAAAAATATTATGCTTGAAATATCCAAAATTCCGTTGGTGAAAGGCGTGTATCTGCCCACAAACGAAATGCTGTTGACAAGCGAAACTATGAATTCATTGTCGGTAACAAGCGGGATAACGTCGAGAATGATGAACACCGTTGCGATAGAGAAGGAACCCATCGCCGCGACAAACTGGCTCTCGGTCATGGACGAAATGAACATGCCGACAGAGATAAACGCCGCTCCGAAGAGTATCGCGCCCAATATATTGCCCGCTATCAGCGACCACGACGGTGTGACGAAAAAGCTGAACACGACCGCGTAAATCAGTGTGAATACCGTGCAGCCGACATACACTGTGAGCGACGAGAGAAATTTGCCCATAACGAGCGGGGTGATATTTATCGGCGATGTGAGCAGCACCTGGTCGGTCTTATACTTGCGCTCCTCACTAAAAAGACGCATGGTGAGCAGCGGCAGCATCAGCAGAACGATATTGAGCATGCCGTAATAGATCTGCGGAAATTCTGACGATTGCCCCGTGGAGAGCACCGAATTGAAATACATCGCGCTGAAAAACAGGTATATTGCGCAGAACACATAGCCGGTCGGAGAACGGAAGCACGCGCTGAGTTCTCTTTTATATATTGCTTTCATTAAAATCCGTTCCTCCTTATTTCTTATCCACCAAGGACATGAAGATGTCCTCGAGTGAGTATTCTGTGGTTTTCATTTCAACTATCGGTATCTTCTTAGCGGCAAAGGCGAAGAAAATATCCTTGCGCGCATCCTCTGACGGAGTTATGTTCACCGAATATTCCATTACATCGCCGTCTGCACGGGCATTTCTGCTGAAGTGCTTGACACACTTTATCGAGTTGAGCACCGACTGAATATCCTTTTCACTGCCGACTGCTTTGATCGTCAGTGAGTTGCCGCTGCCCAGACTGTCGTTGAGATTTTCCGCTGTGCTGTCGGCAACCAGCTTGCCGTTATTCAGCACGATGATCCTGTCGCACACCGCCTGCACCTCGCTTAGTATGTGCGAGGACAGAATTACTGTATGGTGCTCGCCCAGCTTTTTGATGAGTGTGCGCATTTCTATGATCTGCTTCGGGTCAAGACCGACAGTGGGTTCGTCCAAAATCAGCACGGGAGGATTGCCTACCAAAGTCTGCGCAATTCCGACGCGCTGACGGTAGCCCTTGGAGAGATTCTTTATCAGACGACCGCGAACCGCCGTGATTCGGGTAAGCTCGCATATCTCGTTGAAATGAGCCTTTTTCTTCTGCTTTGCCTTTTTTAGCTCATAGAGAAAATCGAGGTATTCGTCCACCGTCATGTCGGGGTAAAGCGGCGGCACTTCGGGCAGGTAGCCTATCCGCTTCTT
>JBGUUF010000567.1:0-1362 GCA_045133435.1 Acutalibacteraceae bacterium | reverse complement strand
GGGCGTTGATGTAAAGCACGATTTCAAGCCGAAATATGAGATAATCAAGGGCAAAGAAGAACTGGTGGATAAACTCAAAAAATCCGCCGAAAAAAGCGACTTTGTCTATCTCGCAACTGACCCGGACCGCGAAGGAGAGGCGATCTCGTGGCATTTGGCATATATCCTCGGACTTGATTTGGAGGAAGCCAACCGCGTTACATTTAATGAAATCACCAAGACCACTGTGCAGAACGGTATTAAGAACCCTCGCAGCATTGACATGAAGCTGGTCAATGCCCAGCAGTGCCGCCGTCTGCTCGACAGAATCGTTGGTTACAGGCTCAGCCCGTTTGTTTCGCAAAAGATACGCCGCGGACTTTCTGCGGGACGTGTGCAATCTGTCGCGGTGCGCGTCATCTGCGACCGTGAGGAGGAAATACGCGCATTCGTTCCCGAGGAATACTGGACCATTGAGGGAAAATTCATTCCCAAGGGAGGTCGCAAGGCATTTCCCGCACAGTTTTACGGAACAGCCGAGGACGGCAAAATGCAGATAACCAACAAGGAGCAGGCAGACACAATTCTTGCCGAGCTGAACGAGTCGGAATTCACCGTTTCCAAGCTGAAAAAAGGCACACGCAAGAAGAATCCTGCACCGCCGTTTATAACCTCTACCCTCCAGCAGGAAGCCAGCCGCAAGCTGAATTTCCAGAGCCGCCGCACTATGAAGGTCGCGCAGGAGCTTTACGAGGGCGTTGACATCGAGGGCATGGGCGCGGTCGGTATCATCACCTACATGAGAACCGACTCGCTGCGAATTTCCGACGATGCCCGCAACGAGGGAACCGAGTACATCCGCAATCGCTGGGGCGATAAATATCTGCCTGCAAAGCCGTATAATTTTAAGACAAAGGCGGGCGCACAGGACGGTCACGAGGCTATCCGTCCCACCATGCCGTCGCTCGAACCCGATAAAATAAAGGACAGCTTGACCTCCGACCAGTATAAGCTGTATAAGCTGATTTGGTCGAGATTCACCGCCAGTCTCATGGCTCAGTGCATTCACGACACCATGAGCGTTGATATTGCGGCGGGCAAGTATGTATTCAAGGCGTCGGGTTACACCGTGAAGTTTGACGGTTACACCGTGCTTTACGAAGAGAGCAAGGACGAGGATGACGAGAACAGCGGTGCACTTCCTCCGCTCGAAGAAAACATGCCGCTCAAGGTCAAGGAATTGGGCGGAGCACAGCATTTCACTCAGCCGCCCGCGAGATATACCGAAGCCACGCTTATCAAGGCGTTGGAAGAAAACGGCATCGGTCGTCCGTCCACTTACGCGACGATTATCACCACGGTTGTGGGACGTGAATATGTAGT
>JBGUUF010000566.1:0-10324 GCA_045133435.1 Acutalibacteraceae bacterium | reverse complement strand
TGAATGACGTATCCGTGAACCAAAGCGCGTTTTTCGTCAAGCATTCTCAAAGCTTCGCGCCGCATATTGTTCAGCGCGGACAGCGGCAGGCTGAGGTTATCATCAATTTCTATTGTCAGTTTTGCGGCTTTATATGCCGTGCCGCCGGTTTTTGAAAGCTGGGCGCGGCATTTTTCTTCTGACAGCGGGATTTTAACAGCTGCTTCGCACTCTGCCTCCGAGCAAACGGAAACTGTGTTTTTACCGTCGGTCAGCTCAAGCCTTGCGGGCTGACCGGGCTTTGCCGAAAACTTCCCTTCTATATTAACATTCTGAATTTCATCCTTATAATTTCGGCGAATCGCCGACAACAGCTTATTGTCAGCCGAAACCACGTCGTCCCTGCGGCGTGTGCCGAACATTTCACGTCCGGTTTTTCCTTTATAATAGCCGTCGGTAAAGCCTGTGCGTGAAAAAACCGCCTTCAGCATTTCGGCTGTTTTTTCTGTTACAAAGCCCAAATCACGCTGCTCAACGCAGGCCCTTACCGCCGCCGAAACATATTCGGGACGCTTCATTCTGCCTTCAATCTTTGCCGAGGTTACGCCGTAAGCCTGCAAATCCCCGATGTAAGGCACCAGACTGTTGTCCTTTAAGCTGAGCGCGTAACCGCCTTTGTTTTTAATGTAAAACGGCAAGCGGCAGGTTTGCGCGCAGGCTCCCCTGTTTCCGCTGCGCGAGCCGATTACCGCGCTGAAATAGCATTGTCCCGACACGCACATACACAACGCGCCGTGCACAAAAACCTCAAGCTCAACGGGGATTTCAGCCGCCTTTTTAATTTCTTCGCGGCTCATTTCACGCGCGAGCACCACACGCTTGAAGCCGAGCTCGTAAAGAGCTTTGACGCCCGAAGCGGTATGAACGCTCATTTGGGTTGAGGCGTGAAGCGCAAGCCCGGGAGCGATTTTCCTTGCCAGTCTTGCCACGCCCATATTTTGAACAATCAGAGCGTCGGCGTCCGCCCTTGCGGCGGAGGTTATAGCCCGCGCAAGCTTTTCAAGCTCGTCGTCAAACACAAGCGTATTCAGCGTAACATAGACCTTAACACCGTGTATATGGCAGTATGCCACCGCCTTTTTCAGCTCTTCGTCATCAAAGTTTTGCGCGGACGCTCTTGCGGAAAACAGCTTTTCTCCCAAATAAACCGCGTCGGCGCCTGACCTTACGGCGGCAATTACGCTTTCATATCCGCCTGCCGGCGCGAGTATCTCAATTTTTTGCATTTTTACCCTCGCCGTCCTTTTCCTCAAACAAAGAGTACTGCTTCATAGGCACATAACCCATCAGTTTTTCGGTCTTTTTGTCCTTAACGGCTTTTTCAAACTTTTTTTCGTTGTCCGGCTTTTTGCTGTCCGCGTTCTTTTTCAGCTTTTCATTTTCTTTCGCGAGCGTGCGAAGCTGTTCCTCAAGCGCCTTAATCCGCTTTGTAAGAACGGTGTTTTCGTTTATCGCGCCTGCAAGCTTTTGCTTGTATTCCTTGCACTGCTTTGTAAGCTCCGCCGACTGACGGATAATCAAGTCAGCCTTGTCAATAACATCCTGATTGCGCTTGACAGCCTTGTTGCGGTCGTCGCAAAAATCCATTGCCGCAAGCACCGCGCAGTCCCTCGTGTCAAGATTCCTGCCGGCTTGCGAGGCTCGGCGGATGCTGTTGATTACATCCTGCGAAACCGAGCGCACATATTCCTCGCTGTCGGAGGTGATAACAGCATAACTGCGTCCCTCAATCTGAACGCTTACCCTTTTCTTTTCCATACCTGCGCCTCTCCTTATAGATATCCAATTTATATAATACCACATTATTTTTTAAAGCACAATAGAAATAAACGAGGCAACGTCAAATTTTATATTGAATTTGCAAGAACTGCGCACAATTTGTTTCTAATATAGAAATATAGCTTGAAATCTGTCCGTTCCTGTGTTAAAATAAAGCATACGCAATCAAATTCTCACGAACAACGGGAGGATATTATGCCTATTCCTTTTGATTCTCAAAAAATTTACTACCGCTCGCCCTTCGGCGCTGTTGAGGAATGTACTCCGGTGCACTTTAGGGCGCTTCTGCCGCGAAGCGTACACTCCAGAACCGTTGAGCTTTGCGTAAAATATGATTACGACTACAACTGGGAATACCACAGACTGATTTGGTGCGGCACCTTTGACAAGGACACCGAAATCTGGGAGTGCGACTTCACCCCCGAAAGAATCGGTCTTTACTGGTATTTCTTTAAGCTAAACACCGCCGAAAGCGTCAAATATCTTGTTCCGAGCGACCCGTATAAAATAAGCGAAATTCAGGATTCACCCGGACGCAGCTGGCAGCTTACCTGCTACAAAAAGGGCTTTGAAACCCCAAAATGGCCGGTGGGCGGCGTTATGTATCAAATCTTCCCGGACCGTTTTAATTTCAGCGGCGAGGAAAAGAATATTAAGCGCACCGATTTCACACGCAACAAAGACTGGTACGCTTTGCCTCAGTGGGAACCCAACGAAAACGGAGAAATTACAAACAGCGACTTCTTTATGGGCGACCTCAAGGGCATTACGCAAAAGCTTGACTATCTTGAAAAGCTCGGCGTAACCTGCATCTATCTTAACCCTATCGGCGAAGCATATTCCAACCACCGCTACGACACCGGCGATTATTCCAACGTTGATCCGATTTTGGGAACAGAGGAAGATTTTGCCGAGCTTTGCCGTCAGGCAAAGCGGCGCGGTATCCACGTAATTAACGACGGCGTATTCTCACATACCGGAGCCGACAGCGTTTACTTTAACCGTTCAGGCCGCTACGGCGACGGCGGCGCTTACCGCGACAAAGAGTCACCGTATTTCAGCTGGTACAAATTCAACGAATGGCCCGACAATTACCACAGCTGGTGGGGCTTCTACACCCTTCCCGAGGTAATCGAAACCGACCCGGCGTTTAACGAATACATAAACGGCAAGGACGGCATTATCAGAAAATATATGCGTTTGGGCAACTCGGGATGGCGTCTTGACGTTGCCGACGAGCTCCCCGATGAGTTTATGGAAAACCTGCGCAAATCGGTTAAGGACGAAAATCCGGAAGCCTTTATCGTCGGCGAGGTTTGGGAGGACGCAAGCAACAAGGAAAGCTACGGCGCAAGGAGAAAATTCCTGCTCGGCAGCCAGCTTGACTCAGTTATGAACTACGTTTTCCGCGGCGCGATAATCAACTTCTGCCGCGGTCAGGACGCGCGTCACACCATGGCTCAGATTATGAGCGTAATCGAAAACTATCCGCGTCCTGTACTCAGAGTGCTGATGAACTCTCTCAGCACCCACGACACCGAGCGTATTCTCACAATGCTTGCGGGCGAACCGCTGAACGGACGCGACCGCGCATGGCAGGCAAACACAAAGCTCAGCCCCGAACAGCGCGAGCGCGGCATTAAGCTTTTAAAGGTTGCTTCGGCAATGCAGTACACACTTCCCGGCTTCCCCTGCGTTTACTACGGCGACGAAGCCGGAATGGAGGGCTACCGCGATCCGTTTAACCGCTGCTGCTATCCGTGGGGCAGGGAAAACCGGGAGCTTATTGAATGGCACAAAAAGCTCGGCGCGCTGCGCGAGGAATGTTCCGCTTTGTGGGACGGCGACTTTATAGACGCGTTCGCCGAGGGCAGAAGGCTTTCGTATATCCGCCATGACCAAAAAACCGCAATTTACTGCGTGTTCAATTTAGGCGACCGCGAGGAAGAGGTTACTCCTCCTCCGGGATACGGCGACGCGAAACCGATGTTCGGCTCAAAATATGAAAATCACATTCTGTATGTCAAGCCGTGCAGCTGTGAATTTATGATGATAGAACGATAATAACACAACGGGGAGCCGCGCGCTCCCCTTTATATTTTAAAAATCCGGAGGTTTTTATGATTAAAGGCGCTGTGCTCGATATGGATGGTCTGATGATAGACAGCGAAAAGATTGTCTTTGAAAACTGGAGCAAAATGATGAAGGAAAACGGATACCCGTACAGCCTCGATATTTACAAAAAAACCCTCGGCAAACGCAAAACCGAGGTTGAAAAAATATATAAGTCGCTATACGGCGAGGAGTTTCCGTATTGGGATTTTGCTGACAAAAGCCACGATATGTATCTGGAACGATTGAAAACAACAGGCGTTCCGGCAAAGCCGGGACTTTATGAGCTGCTTGACTTTTTAAAGGAAAACGGAGTTAAAATCGCGCTTGCAACCTCAACCTCACGCGAAACCGCAACGCTCAATTTAAAATCAATCAGGGTTTTGGATTACTTCGACGAGCTTGTCTGCGGCAACGACGTAAAGAACGGCAAGCCCCACCCCGAGGTTTTCCTGACCGCCGCCCAAAAGCTCGGGCTTGAACCGTCAGACTGCGCGGCGTACGAGGACAGCCTTACCGGAGTTCAGTCCGCCCATTCGGCAGGAATGATTACAATAATGGTGCCCGACTACCTTCAGCCCACACCCGAAATCCTTCCGATGATTGATAAGCTTTGCAACACTCTCGACGAAAGCATTGAATTTTTAAAGGATTTGTAAGTTTGCTTTATTTGTAATTATTTATCGCAAGATAAAGAGGATACGATTCTTTTTTGTTGAATCGTATCCTCTTTTTTATGCAAGTGTTTTTGCAGCAAAATCACACAAAGCCCTTGTAGCTTCCAAATCCAAGCATATACGTCGCCATAGCAATAGCCAAATCCTCGGATTCAATACCCTGCTCACTCGCAAGTGTTTTTAACTCATCTGTAACCGTATCGTGCGGAACAACACTGCCTTCCAAATCCTTGACCGCCTTTTCGATTACAGAAGGTAAAACCATACACATCTGATAAAACGCGTCATCTTGCCCTGTGACTAGAGCATAAAATTGGTCAATGCTTACTCTGCGTATCAGTTTATGTCCAACCTTTCTCTTATCAACAGTAGTTTCCCATTTAATATTTTGAGAGCGTTGAGCAATGGCTTCTACCAAAAAACATGCGCAATCATCATCGTTTAATATCTGGTGTTGCATTTTGATAAACGTCTTTCCGGCTGATGCAGAGTTCATCGTGTTGTGTTTATTTTTCATTTCGACATAAACCTTGTGAACAACACTTCCGTCCGGCAAGTTTATACCGCCGGGATTCTCATATATCACATCCCAGCCGCCTTCTTTGCCGTTATCGGGCACATGGCATTTATCAAAGTAGTTGAAAATACGCTGATGAAAATATCCGATATCATTGTTGTTGGATTTATCTCTTTGTCTGAAAATCTCATTACCGACGATTTGCTCCCACGACGCCTGATAAACGGTTTTATCAAATATCAGCTTTATGGGGTCAATGATATTTTTATTGAACCGCTTTAAATCAAAGGATTCGAGTTTTTCGCCATATTTTCCAATAGTTGCTTTGACGTGATTTGTAAAATCTTCCTCGCTTATAAAACTCAGATTCCACATTATACTTCCTCCAGAGCTTTCTTTATTTCTTTCGCTATATCGTAAGCCAAATTAACAGGTACAGCATTACCAACCTGTTTATATTGTGAACCAATACTTCCCTTGAATACCCATTCATCTGGAAAGCTTTGGCAGCGGGCGTTTTCCCGAATTGTAAAGGGACGTGCTTCTAACGGATGACACCTGTCTGTCTGTTTTTGACTTGGCGAAGTCAGAACCGCAAGCGACGGCTCATCAAGGCTCAGCCTGCGAAGAATACCTGTTCTGCCGCCCTCCATATACCAGCAGCTTTTCATGTATTCTTTCGCTATATCCTCGGGAATATCTCGCCAATAGCCACCGGGTGGGACAAGCTCGAATATTTTACGCTTATATTCCGAATAGGGTGTACCCTCGCTCTCCGGGCAATCTAACAATATATCCCTTAAAACCGGCTTATAGTCATGCGGCTTCGGAAATTCAAAATGGATTTTACTGACCAAATCATTTCGGATGCCTATGGTAATTAAACGTTCTCTTTTTTGAGCAACACCGTAGTCCCATGCGTTCAGTACTTTCCTTTGGATGGTATATCCTGTGCTTTCAAAAATATCGGTAATCGTTTTATATGTACGCCCTTTATCGTGAGTCAGCAAACCTCTTACATTTTCAAACAGAAACATTTTAGGTTGCAGCTGCTCTAAAAACTTAGCGTAATGATAGAACAATGTACCGCGTGCATCCTCCAATCCCAAGCGTTTTCCTGCATAAGAAAAACTCTGACAGGGAGCGCCGCCCGATAACAAATCGAGTTCACCTTCTTTAAGGTTAAAATACTCCTTCAAATCTAAACACGATATATTGGCAATATCATCGTTAATGACGCGCCATTCAGGTCTGTTGGTTCTTAACGTATCAGAAGCATCCTTATCAAACTCAATCAATCCGATTGTATCAAATCCGGCGCGTTCAATACCAAGCGCCAATCCGCCTGCGCCGGCGAATAATTCTATGGTTTTCGGCTTTTTGAGTTCCTTTTTTGGCTTGACAATCTCAATAATATCACCGATATTACAATCAAGCACCATGCAGATTTTTTCAATGCTGTCAAAAGAGATTGTTTCGTTTTTTCCCATTCGAGCCATAACATTAAAGCTAATACCCGCCGCCTCTTTCAGGTCGGTTTTATTCATGTTTCTGTCTATTAACAGTTTCCATAAGTTATTATAGCAAACAGCCATAACAACACCTCACATCTTGGTTAATTCCGGTTTATCCAATTATAGCATTAATAGTTATTTTTTTCAAGACTATCTCACGATTTCGTTAGATTTTCTTGATAAGTTCAGCAACAATATGATATATCAAAAATACCGGAAGTAAAACAAGGCTCCCCATAACGGAAAGCCTTGAAAAGTCAATAATGTCTGATTATCTCTTTGAGAACTTTTCAAACGCAAGGATCGGCTTGTTTACAGGGCTTTTGCTCTGCTTTGTTGCTTGTGTGTTGTGTACGGAGAACCCTTTATTAATCGTCAAACAATTTCTCTTGAGTTTTAGGTATTACCCGATAAGAAAATATGCATATGCTTTGTTTCTTCCTCTTTGATTGTATATTCAATTTCATCGTTTGTAACAAAGCATTCTTTAATTTTATCCTCAAAAAAACTATTATAAAAGCTTTTTAATATAAAATTAATAAATGTTTTAGGCATAATCGGTCCATATACAGGAATTCGACAATTCTTATATTGTCCTAAACTTAAATGAGAGTTGGGATGTCCTTGAATATCAGATCTATTGTAATCAAATCGGACTGGAAAAGTTACTATGCTCCTAGATAATATATCGGCAAAAATGTTATCCGATTGATAAAGTTCAGGTTCGTTTTGAAAACTTTCTAAATCTCTGGAAGGAAACATTGCAAGTCTATGGGATACTATTTTATCATCATGAGTCTCATACAACAATTGTACAAGCGCACCATCTGCAAGCTTCATATGGTACTGCCTGTTTTTGTTTAATTCTTTATAGATTTCATCATATTCTAAATTCTTCAATGATACCGATAAATCATGGCAATTTGTCCACTCAACATATTTTATGTTATTATTGGTATGAATCGATGGATAATTACTATCGTCGCAAATTCCAGTTTCAATTAATTTAGTTATGATAGAATCAATATCTCTTTTCAATAACACTTCTATTTCCATTATGAATCAAGTAAATCTTTAAGTTGAGTTATTATATCTGGAGATAAATCTTCTATATACAAATCACCTGTCTGAATAGCTTTAATCATTTCATTAACACTATTGTTGTATTTTTCGATTTTCTTTTCTTCGACTGCTGATTTATCTCTATTAATTATTGTTAATTTCTTTCTTTTAGTTTCATCGGGATAGTTAAATGCTAATTTAAAATTGTTTGTTTTTATTTTGTTATATTCTTGACACAGTGCATCCATAGCTTGCCCATAGCCAACTACTCTAACCCAAGCTTTACTTCTAGTCATAGCAGTAAAAAGAATATTCCTGCTTCTCAGAGATGAATAATTTGTTCCACAATTTTGTCCATCCATTACATACACCATAGCTGCTTCGTTTCCTTTAGCTCTAAAAATACTAGTTACTGTAATGGATTTTTCTTGAAAGAACTCGTCAGGAGAAGTAGTAACACCAGCAAGATGAGAATGGATGCCTTTTGATTGTAAAATACCTCTTAATGATCCAACTTCGTCTCTAGTTTTTAGAGGGTTTGTGTGGATAACTATTATATCTTGGTATTCTAATTCATCGACCGTAATGTTCTTTTCAATCTCTGATGCTATCCATTCAGCTTGTGCTAGTCTATTTTCAAAACTTTTAAAGACAATCAAATCATCAATTGGAGAATGATTCTCTAAAAACTCAGGGCTACATTTTTTTGATCGTTTCAAGACAACGTCGCAATTGTCCTTCAATTCACCACTTTCAATTTCATACCCTATATCTGTCCATAACGAAGCATCATCAAACATTTGAATCAGTTCACCGTAGACTCTAAAACCCAATGCGTGCGCACTAGCCAAAACAGGTCGAGAATTTCTATAACAAACCTCTAATATTATATCTTGTCTAGGTTTACCCGGTTCATTTTTTAATATAACTCTTGGTAGCCCACTATTATTTTTTCCGAAAATCTCTTCCGGACTATTAACAGATTTAGCAGTTAAGCTTTGTAATTCATCATACGCATAGATTAATCTCTTATCTGAAGGGAGAATTTCATAACACATTTTTAAAAAATCGCTTGAGAAATCTTGTGCTTCATCTATCAAGATTACATCGTACATCTTATGAAATGTAGTGCATTTTGAAATAGCTATTTTACACGCATAATCAAATGCAGTTTCAAAATTACTTTTTTGTCTTGCTGATCTAAAATCAAGGTATTCAACATCATGCAATTTGCAAAAATTATAATATATACCTTCTTCAGCTGGGCTACCCCATGCATGAATAATATTTAAGTTATTCCAATTCGGATCTGATTCTGATTGTTCGTAAACAAATTTAGTAATTAAATCCTTAAACTGTTGCTTTAACGACCTCGTATTAAATGTTACAGCAATCTTTAGATTCGGGTTTGAAACATGAATATATGCAGCTTTAAGGGCTAAAACAATAGTTTTGCCCGAGCCAGCTAATCCTCTTATTCTTTGTACGCTATCTGATATTTCTATTGCCGCTGACATTTGAGTTTTATCTAAGTTCGCTACGTTTTTTTCTAGCTCTTTAAGTTTCCATCCTCGAGAATTCTCTGTAATAGCTTTTTCTCGAGAAAGAACTTTTTTCATCGAGCCAATGGATTGAATGCAGCGCATAGCATATTCATAATAATCAGTGTTGTCCCCTGAATAATTATCAAAATATGTTTTAAGGGCATCGTTTGTGCAGAAGACATTTTTAGCCTCTCCATTATAGTTAGGGGCATAAGTCACAACGTCAAAAAAGATTTTTAAATTTCCACGTTTAATTAGATTCTTTTCTTTTGCTAATTTTGATAATAACAAATCATATATTTCGTCTTGTTCGGATTCAAAATCTTTTGCTATAGTTTCATTATAAAACACAAACGCAATTATCCCATATCTAGGGGAAATGAGTAACGCATCTATTGAAGTTTTATTATCGGATGAAGGTAAAATAGGATATCCCAAAAATACATTACCATCAATAAATGAATTGTGTTCAAAAAATTTTACTATTTTATCAGTTATTGGAAGATTTTGAATCTGTCCTCTTGTGATATTAACCATATTTTCACCTATAATAAGAATTATTTGTTTATTTTTTTATCTCGGTCCCAAAAACTTATCACCATTCAGGTGAATCATATGATCCGGCATATCGGCAATCCAAACTTCTGTTTCCCACGCGAGTGTTTCAGAAAACTTTTTAAATGTTTTGAAATCAAGGAAAGCCGTAACGAAGATTTTACCAGCAGAAACATCAGCAGTCATTTCATTAATCTCTATAATTCGTTTTGGATCCATAGGACCTACAGATGTGACCGACTCAATAAAATATATCCAATTCTTTTCTTCAAAATACAATACCACATCCGGCATTTTATCGTGCAAAGTTATTTCGAAGCCTAACTCCTTGAGTTTTTCTATGTTTTTAACAAGGTCTTTTTCAGTAGTATCTCCAACATATAAGCATTCCGAATTTGGTGCAAATCTTGGAGCAAATTCTTCTATTATTGCTTTTTGGAGTTGATTGTGTTTTCCCGGCGAGAATGTAAAGTCTAGTCCATTGATTTTAACGGGCATTTTCCTGAGCTCACGTTTTGATGAATA
>JBGUUF010000565.1:0-3390 GCA_045133435.1 Acutalibacteraceae bacterium | reverse complement strand
TTCAAAAAAACCTACCCACAGTATCCACGATTGTTCGGATTCCGACCAGACAGCAAAAGGAAACTCCTGAAGCCCGGGGGATGAAACCGCAAACCCTATATCATTGCCGTTCAGGATACTTGCGAAACGTCCTATAACTATGGCGAGTGACACCGCAGGTACTGCCGCGTCGAGCGTCTGTAATATTGACTTTTTCTGCACCGCGGAGAAAATTATCAGAACAAGCAGTACACCGATCAAAGCACCGTATAAAGCATATCCGCCGGTCATAAGATTCATATAGTCGGCAAGTCCGCCGCCGAATGAAGCTTTGCCGAACCAGCAGTAGAACACACGTCCCGTGATGAGCGCGACAGGCATGGAAATCAGTGCGGCAGTCATTGAAGATGAGAAGCTTTTATTCTGAAATCTGCCAAGAATTGAAAAAACAAGTGCCGATAAAAAGACAGCCAGACCCATAAACACGCCATACCAATATATTGAAAATGCTCCGAAATCAAGAAAAATTATATTATCAGACATCCATAGCTCCTCCACTGTAACTGTAATTGATAGAAATGTAAAACTGAGGCTATCGGTGCAAAGGGGATCGGATGGTATCCTCCACTGTAACTGTAATTGATAGAAATGTAAAACAGCCTTAACTCCACTCCGATTCGGGAACGGCTGAAGCAAAATAGAGAATATCGCTCATAACGCGCTCACCGCCGCCGGAAACGACATTGTAAACCTTGTTGTTCAATACCATAACAGATGATTGACCTCCGTCAAGGTTGTAAGCAATTGTGCAGTTTTTACTTGCCATTATATCGGCAAAATCGTTGGTGGTAACACCGATAGATTCTTCCGATCGTCCGTCTATGGTGCATAACAGATAATGCAGCTTGCCGAGCTGACCTATGCCTGTGCGGGGAGCTTTGGCTCTGGGATCGCAGTCAACGCTGTTGTAGGTTCCGGATTTTTTGACAGCTTTTCCGTCCTCCACAAGCAGCGGACCAAATGCGATAGCCTGATATATTTTATTGTTTTTGATAAATCCGTTTTTTACAGCGTCGCGATCTCTCATAACGGTTAAATTTCCGTCAGAATCAATAAACAAGGTGTCTATATTAAACGGCTTGCTTCTGTACAAAGTGCCCTGACGAATGATCAGACCGTCGGTGCGGCAGTTGTAGAAATCCGCATTAACTGCCAGCACGGCATTGTTTGCAGCAGCCATTTTTGAGGCATGTATACGCTTTGAAGTACCGTACTTTCCGCCTGCCAGTGCGGTGCGGAGCTGAGTGGGATGGGCTATTTTTACCTCTGCAAAATTGGCGGTTATGGTGTATTTTCCTACCTTTATTCGTTCCTTCCAGCATTTGACCGATATAGTATCATCCTGATATGTATCTTCCGTGTAGTTTGCGGGATCAGGCTTGGGAGCAGCTGAGAAATCCATAGGAAGTGTGTAGACCTTTGGCAGGTTGAATATTTCGGCATTGACCTGGTCGTTTATGCTCAGTACCGAGTTTTTTATGTCATCCGAAAGATTCTTGGAGGCAAGCGACTCCTCAGCCTCCATAATTTTGCTGGCAGAGGGAAGTAATATCACTGCGGTCAATGAAAAAATACAGAGCAGCGATATTACAATGGTATTTTTTATTGTTTTATTGTTCATACTTGTCCTCCCGGAATCAAACGGAATAACCCGACAAGGCTTTGTAGAATTCATCCGAAATTACTATCCGCCAGCGACCTTTGCGGCTCACCGTTTCTACTGTGTATTTTTTTGTGGTATAGAAATTTTCGGGAGTCTGCAAAAGCTCCAGTTTGGTTTGCTCTATTATATCCACAGTGTCTGACGAATCTTTAAACACTTCGCCGTTATACTGTCTTTTCTGTATTATTGCAACTACATCCTCAGCAAGCTTTTTCTGAAATTCTGCAACGTCAAATGTAGTGTAATTCAATGTAACCCTGGCTTCATGACTTTGATTGTCATAATCGCTTTCGCTCACGATTTCGTAGCTGCGGCTCTGAGTTATGCAGCGAATAATTTCAGTATCAGATTGGCTTACGTCTGACCCACTTACGCTGTTGCCCGTCAAATATCCGGAATCCCACGAGTAATTGTAGACCATATCTTTGATTCCGTCATCGCTGCCGCTTATCACGGCATCCAGAAATTCTGCAAGTGCCTGCGATGGTGTGCCTTGATCTGATAAGTTGTATGTTGGCAGTTCACAGCCTGCAAGCAACGTCAGACTGCACACAAGCAAAAGCAGAGATACACAGATTTTTTTGCACATAATATATGACCTTCCTCAAACAAAACAGCACAAATTATTAATTTAACTCACATCAATATACCATATACTGTGCAAAAAGTCAACCGCTCTAATTATGATGTATGGTGCGAAATGTATGTGCTAAAATGATATGACCCAATAAAAAAGAGAAGTAACTTCAAAATATGGTATAATGAATTCATAAACTATAGTCAATAAAGTGGACGAGAAAAATAGCAAATTTCACAGAAAATTCATTTATGCCTGATCAGGAGAAAGGCCATTATTGTGAGAATGAGGTCTGAAATAGTTGTAGAAGCCAGTGAAAGTTTAAAATTTTTGCTACCTGTGTTTCTGTCTTTATTTTGTCTTTGTTAATGTGTAAATCCATGAAATGGAATGATACTTTATGACAGTGCGAACCGCCTAAATCAGGGCTTTATGAGATATTTTACCAATCTGTGTAATACTATCTGATTTCTTCAAGTCCCGTCACTCGCACCAATGATTTAAACTCACAAACACCTAGAAATGGGCGTTTGTGAGTTTTTCTTTTTTGTTCTGAAATTTGTGTTTGGTGTTTATTTGGTGTTTACGGGCAAAAAAATCCCCCGACTTCATGGTTATGTGAAATCGGGGGATTCGTATCAGTTACATTTGTTTTTTGTGATTGATTGGAGCAAAATTTAAAGCATTGCTTATTGCTTCAGATGCTTTGGCATTTGCTCTTGTCAGTTCGTGCGTGTAAATATCCAGCGTAGTCGAGGTGTTGGAATGTCCGAGATTTGCAGAAATTGATTTAACATCCAAGCCTTGATTTATGAGAATAGACGCATTCATATGTCGGAAACTATGTATGGATACATGGCGTAGATTGTTCTGCTCCTGAAATTTTGTCAGCCAGTTGCCGGGAGTTGACGGGGACATTGGCTTGCCGTCGAATGTGGTGAACAGTCGGTCGGTTTCATTCCACTGGTCGCCGAGTATTGCTTTCTGAGAGTTCTGCCAATCGCGATATTCATTAAGCAGATCAAATATAAATTTTGGTAGCTTCAGAGTTCGTATTGATCCTCTTGTTTTAGGTGTGTCGGTATAGATGCCATTGCCTTGATTTGATAAC
>JBGUUF010000564.1:0-7255 GCA_045133435.1 Acutalibacteraceae bacterium | reverse complement strand
GTCCCATTCAACGACGTTGAGGCGATGGAAAAGGTCTTTGAGGAAAACGACGACATCGCGGCAGTCCTGCTGGAGACGATTCCCGCAACCTATGGCTTCGTAATGTCAGAACCCGGCTATCTCGCCAAGGTCAAGGAGCTGTGCGAAAAGAACGGCGCACTTTACATCGCTGACGAGGTGCAGACAGGTCTTATGAGAAGCGGCAAGATGTGGTGCATCGAGACTTACGGTGTGACGCCTGACATTATCGTTACATCAAAGGGCTTCTCGGGAGGTATCTACCCGATCTCGGCGGTTATCCTCAACGAAAAGGCTTCCTACTGGATGACGCAGGACGGCAGTGCTCACATGGCGACCTTCGGCGGAAGCGAACTCGGCTGTGCATGTGCACTCAAGGTGTTTGAGATACTCAACCGCGAGGAAACTAAGAAAAACGTCGAGTTCGTTTCAAAGTACCTCCGCGAAGGTCTTGAAAAAATCAAGGCGGACAACCCCGATACATTCGTGGGTATCCGTCAGAACGGCTTGATAATGGGTCTGGAATTCGCGGGCAAGAACGGTGCTGTCGTCGTAATGCAGCACCTTTATGAGAACGGCGTGTGGGCGATATATTCTCAGCTCGACCCCAGCGTTCTTCAGTTCAAGCCGGGCGTGCTGGTCACCAAGGAATACTGCGACGAGCTTCTTGAAAAATTGGCAAAGGGCATTGCGGAAGCCAAGGAAGATATTTTGGCGCAGGCTTGAACAAAATAATTAAAACAGTTTTATACAAGGGCGTATATCTCGGAGAAAATTTCTCACGGTATACGCCTTAACTGTTTTTGAGGAGGCTTTTAAATGGTTTTTGACAAGGAATTTTTTGATTCCGTTGCTACAAGGGCATTAACTAAATACAACTGGCAGGGCGAGACTTACGCCAAGATGATAGTCCTTTCCGAAAACGCCACCTACATGGTAAAGGACAAGGCGACAGATGAAAATGTAGGCGTTCTTAGAGTCAGCCGTCCCGGCTATCACACACTGTCCGAGCTGGGCTCTGAAATGAGCTGGCTCCGTCAGATAAACGATTACACCCCGCTTACCGTGGCAAACCCGATAAACGGCGCGGACGGAAAGCCGGTTCAATTGGTCGAAGGCTCCGACGGAAATACATACTATTGCGTTATCTGCGACTATCTTCCCGGCAGCGAGCCTGACGAGAGCGACCCCACTAAGATAGTTCGCGATTTCGAGATGCTGGGCGAGACTACCGCCTACCTTCACAGGCAGGCATCCATCTGGAACGGCACTAAAACCATCGACCGTATGGAGTGGACATACGATAATATCATAGGCAAGACTGCCGCGTGGGGACGTTGGCAGGACTTCGACGGAATGACCCCTGAAGCTGAGGAATTCCTTGAAGAAGCGTGCAGGATCATTCAGAAGCGCTTAAAGCGTTACGGAAGGAATCAGAACAACTGGGGACTCATTCACGCTGACCTTCGTCTGGCAAATATCCTTGTGGAGAACGACACTATCAAAGTCATCGACTTCGACGACTGCGGCACGGGCTGGTATCTGCATGACCTCGCATCATCCATCAGCTTTATCGAGCACAAGAAGATAGTCCCCGACCTTATCAATGCATGGCTGACAGGCTACAAAAAAGTAATGCCGTTTACAGATACAGATTTTGAAGAAATAGACACATTCATTCTTATGCGGCGTTTACAGCTTATGGCGTGGCTTGCCAGTCATAAAGAGTCCGGTCCCGTTGCGGAGCTTTCAGTCGGCTACCTGGAGGGCACCATCGAACTCGCCGAAAGGTACATAAGGCTTTTCGGTTAAAATTCCAAAGAGGAGGAATAATTTATCAACACGACTGTAAAAAACACGAAGAGTACAACGACGCCTCCAAAGCAAAATGCACTTGCAAAGTCAATGAAGCTGCTGTATGTTTATGCTTTGGCGACAGGCGCGATCTTCACATTCATGTGCTACTGGGACGGCATCTTTATGTCCTACACAGGACCTGCGACCTTCCTTGCATTCGCACTGATGACGCTTATGATACTGCCGACGGCTTTCGTCTACGCAGAATTCTCGACAATGCTCCCGAGCGCAGGCTCATGTCTTGTGTTCAACACAGTAGGTCTTAACAAGCACGCGGGCTTCTGGTCGGCATGGCTTATCATGTGTGCATGGCTTGCCGTACCTGCCGCAGGCGTTCTCGGCATCATCGACTGGATAAACTACCAGTTCGGTCTTAACTGCACAGGCTGGACGGCAGTAGGTGTGGGCGCACTCATCCTTGTCGGATGGTTCGTGCTCAGCATTTACAAGAATGTTGTGGCGGGCAAGGTTCAGACCTTCATGCTTTTTGCCGGAATCGGCGGCATCATTCTCTGCTCGCTGATGTTCTTCTTCAGCGGCAAGTGGAGCATTTCAAACTTCTCCAACTTCTTCGCAAGCAGCAACAACATCGACTACGGCGGCAGCTTCACGACAGCTATCGCATGG
Source organism: Acutalibacteraceae bacterium (assembly GCA_045133435.1). Taxonomy (GTDB): domain Bacteria; phylum Bacillota; class Clostridia; order Oscillospirales; family Acutalibacteraceae; genus RUG762. Next base: position 4,753 of record JBGUUF010000564.1, on the reverse strand, counting down.
ATAGTAGGCTGCTCGTTTATGATCACTCCCTACTTCGGATTTGAAACTGTTCCTGCAATGGTCGAGGAAGGCGACTTCCCCATCAAGGACCAAAAGAAGGCTATTCTCGGCTCGGTACTCACCTGCGGCTCTATCTATGCATTGTTCTATTTTGCAATGGCCGGCGTTATGCCGTGGGAACAGCTCACAAACAACGGCGACTGCCACCCCTTCATCTCCTTTGAAGCTCTCGAATACTGCTTCGGCGAAAAGATCGCACCCTTTGTGCTCATCATGGGCATCGTCGGCGTTGTATTCCCCATCGGCACATCTGTTCTCGGTTTCTGGTATTCCGGCGTAAGAATGATTTACGCTATGGGCCGTCAGAATTTCCTTCCCAAGGCATTCGCAAAGACAAACAAGTTCAGCCAGCCTGTGCTTCCCAACATTCTCATCCTCGTGGTATCGGTTGCATTCCTCGCAATGCAGGAGATCCGCTCGTTCTTTGACCTCATGGCATTTGCATGCGCTCTTTGCTATGTTATCACAACGATCTCCTCGCTGGTTACAGACAAGAAGCACCCCGAATGGGATAGACCCTACAAGTGCTCCAAGGTGCTCAAGGTATTGTCCCTCATATTCATGGCGGTTATCGCTGTATTCTGCACTATCGGCATCGGCACAACGACATGGATCGGCTTCCTCGGTTACATGGGCGTAGGTCTTGTACTGTGGCTCTTTATGATACTCTTTAAGTGGCGCAAGGAAAAGGTCTGGATGAAGACTCCCGACGGCGACAAGGAGTTCTAAAAAATAATCGTGATGTCGGGGGACTTAGTTTCCCGACATCCGTATATTTTTATAAACATAAATACATAAAAGAAAGGGCTTGTTATATATGAAAGAAATTGAATTTATCATAAAGCCTGAAAAGATGGAAAATCTCAAGCGGATTCTCAGCAATTGCGGTGCGCAGGGGGTTATCGTGACCTATCTGAGCGGCTACGGTCATCAGCGCGGCGTGAGACAGGTCTACACCCGAGATGAAGTCAGCGGAGGTACTCTGCTGCCAAAGCTGTCGTTCAGAACGGTCGTTCCCGATGAAAAGGTGGACAAAATCGTAAACAGCGTGGTCGAGGAACTTAACACAGGCAGCTTCGGCGACGGCAAAATATTTATCCGCAACATCGAGGACGTCATTCAGATACGCACAGGTATTCGCGGCGAAGAGGCATTGTAATTTGTTTACAGCTTTGGGATCAACACCGAAAATCAAGGGCATTATATTTGATATGGACGGAACACTGCTCGACTCCATGCCCGAATGGAAAAGAGCCGCAGAGAATTTTCTCGCGCGGTACGGCATCGTTCCCGACGCGGAAATTTACGATTTCTTTATGACACATCCCGTGTTTGAGGTGGGCGAATATCTGAAACACAGATTCGCTCTCCACGGTACGGCAAAGGAGCTTGCCGAGGAGATAAATGCAGCGGTCGAGGACGCGTATATCCACAACATCCAGCCAAAGCCGCATGTCCTGCAAATGCTGGAATTCTTAAAAAGCAAGGGCGTTAAAATGGCTGTAGCCACGGCATCAGACAGACATCTGGCACAAGCGGTATTCCGTCGGACGGGAATTCTCCCCTACCTCGACGGGATAGTGACGTGCAGTGATGTCGGCAGGGGAAAATCTCACCCCGACGTTTATTATGCGGCAGCGGAGCTGCTTGGAATTGAAAAAGAAAACACCGCCGTTATGGAGGACGCATTATATGCGGCAGTTACGGCGGCGAAAGCAGGCTTTTTCGTCATAGGTGTCAAGGAGGATACCATGAGCGGTGACGAGCCTGAATTAAAAGAAACCGTGCATCTTTACATTGAAGATGCGAAGGAAATTTACACGAAAGCGGGGAATTTATTTTGAAAAAGTTGGATGACAAGGTTGCTGTCATAACAGGTGCCTCAAAGGGCATCGGCGAAGGCATCGCGAGAGTCTTTGCAAAATACGGTGCAAAGCTGGTGCTCGCGGCGAGAAGCGAAAAGGTTATCGAGCTTGCCGAGAAGCTGTGCAGTGAAGGCTATGACGCGATCGGCGTTATGACCGATGTGAGCGACAAAGCCAGCGCCGAAAATCTGATAAATGCGGCAATTGAAAAATACGGCGATATTGATATTCTCGTAAACAATGCGGGCGTCTGCGTGCTCGGAGACTTTTTGACTTCCAGTGAAGAGGAACGGGACTACCACATTAATATAAACATCAAGGGCGTGTGGAACGTCACCAAGGCGGCTGTGCCCTACATGATAAAGAAAAACGAGGGCAAGATAGTAGTAATGAGCTCCGTTACGGGCGATATGGTGGCAGACCCGGGCGAGGCCGCTTATGCCACCACCAAGGCGGCTCTTGTGGGCTTCACCAAGGCTATGGCGAGAGAACTTGCAGACTACAATATAAATGTAAACGCGATATGCCCGGGGTATGTCAGAACTCCGCTCGTCGAGGGCATGGCGAAGCAGTCCTGCCCCGAAGACCCTGAGAGCGTCATTGACGGCATCGCATCGGCTGTTCCGCTCAAGAGACTTGCCAAGCCCGAGGAGATCGGCGAGCTGGCTGCATTTCTAAGCTGTTATGAATCCAGCTATATCACGGGAACGCAGATAGTCATTGACGGCGGAAGCACTTTGCCCGAGACATTTACTATGGGTGTGTGATCGCTGAGTTGACACCCGATATTTAATTTCGACATTTCCTTATTTATCCATAAACTCAAACCTCAAAATTTTTTGTTAAAGCCCGTCGGCATCAAAGTGATATGTATCCAGTATTTTGGGTACATATCAGTCAAGGTCGGCGGGTTTTAATTTATCACCTCCGCTGAAATTCACAAAAGGAATACAAACCGATTTCCCTTTGATCACAACATGCGCCAATAAAAACAATGTTAATATCTTATTAATATGCCATTAATAATAGTGTTATACTTTTTTTGTTAGAATTACCTAAAACTGTGTTTTGGGCAGGCTTTTCGCTTGCACATATTCAATTATGAAAGGCGGTTGATAAATTTGACACGATTTCACAAGAAGTCATCAGCTTCGTGTTCATCCGAATCTTCAAATACATGCGTTGATTCCCCTGTCGCCACTCCGACGGACACCTCTGCCGATGAGCAGGTAAATCCTACGGTCGGCGAGCCTGTCGATGATCACGGCGATTCTAAGGAAAATAAGTCTGCCGACAGGCCTGTTGACAGTAAAAAGACCGACGGTAAACTCGGCTCTGTGCTTTACTTCTTTTTCCTGCCTCTGTCGCTCTTATTTATGGAGACGGTCGCCCGCATATCCACCATCGGCATGGAATTCAGTATAAATTTATTATACATATTTTTACTGTCTGCGGGAGTGGGCGCGCTTTTGTCCGCGTTTTGCAGCTTATTTACCGGAAAAGGGCGCAAGGCCGCAACGATAGTCGTGCTGACGCTGTTCACGGTATTCATGTGTGTCCATGTCGGCTACTACAGAAATTTTAAAGAGTTCTTTTGCTTTGACCAAGCAGGTGTGGCAGGCAATGCAATAACGGATTTCTCATCACTGATAGTCACTGCGGCAAAAAATATATGGTATGTGATCATCCTGATGTTTATCCCGCTGGTTTTGTTCTGCATATTCAATAAAAAGCTGGTCCGCAAAGAAAAGTTTGATTGTATGCCGGCGGCAATATCTTTTGTATCGGCGATGATATTGTATTTCTCTGCCATAGGAGCAATTTATATCAACGGCGAAACCTATGGAAACGCAGGATATATCTATACATACGCCAAAAAAGAAATAAGCATGTCGTATTCGACCTTCGGCTTTATAAACACCACAAGGCTTGATATTAAACAGTCAATATTCGGCGTTCCCGAGGAACCGCTATACATCGGCGAGACTTCCAACATAGACTACACCGTATCGCCTACCGACACGGAATACGGCTACAATGTTTTGGATATAGACTTTAACGAATTGTCGGAAAATTGCGATTCGTCTGATATTGCGGAGATGCATAAATATGTATCGGCACAGACCGCCACGTTAAAAAATGAATACACAGGTTACTTCGAGGGAAAAAACCTCATAATGCTCAGTCTTGAGAGCTTTTCGGAACAGGTTATCGACCCCGAATTCACCCCTATGCTCTACAAAATGACCACCGAAGGCTTTGTATTCAATAATTACTATCATGCGCTGTGGGGCGGCAGCACGGCAACAGGTGAATATACAAATCTCACAGGCAACATTTACAGCAATGCAGCCTGCCTGTTGACCAGCTCAAAAACCTACCAGCCTATTACTATGGCAAATAAGCTCAAAGAACTCGGATATTCGACCCACGCTTACCACAATCATAAGTACACTTATTATTGGCGCAATTCGGCATATCCCAACTTCGGCTATGACTCCTATAAGGGCGAAGGTTACGGACTGAAGGTTGATGACCGCTGGCCGGAATCTGACCTGTCAATGGCCGAGCAGAGCGTTGATGACTACATCAATGAGGAAAAGTTCCACGCTTATTACATGACCGTAAGCGGACATTTCACATATTCATTCGAGCAAAACGATATGGCGGCGCTCCATGAAGCCGACCTTCCCGAAAAATATGACAACTGTTCTCCCGAGTTAAGAGCTTATCTCGCGGGGCAGTATGAAGTCGAGCTTATGCTGCAATATCTCGTCGGAAGACTTGCTGATGCAGGCGTTCTGGACAACACCGTATTCGTCATGGCT
>JBGUUF010000563.1:0-4165 GCA_045133435.1 Acutalibacteraceae bacterium | reverse complement strand
GAGCTTCTGCTTGAAGTGAACTGAAAGCTCCACTGTAGCTTCTGCCGCCAAAAATCCCTTTTTCTGTACGATCATTGAATTGCCGGGTGAAATCTGAAACGGGAGAATTGCTCCTGGAAAGCTTGACGCAAAAGCGATCATACCCTGACCGCCGATAGCTGTATAGATATTCTGGAATAATGATTCGCCGGAAAACATTCTGCCAAAAGCCTTGCCGATACCGCCGTTAGTGGATGTTTCCATACGCATGTTGGGGCTCATCCAGCTCATTGCGCCGCTCTCGGTAATCATTCTTTCATTTTCCTGAAGCGTGCATGTGACTACAGGCAAAGTATTCCCTGTGATTTGATACTGCATAAAAATCAACCTCGCAATATTAATATTTTGACACAATATAGATGTGTCGGTTTAATTATAATATATATTTCGCCAAAATACAAGTAAAATATTGTTTATGAAAATAAAGACAGCCGACCGTGCGGATTTTTTGAAAACCCGCACGGTCAGCCGTTCTTTTGGAGTATTTATATGAACATTCTTGTAGTTAAAATTATCGCTTTTCGATCTTCATGTCATCGCCGTCAAAGCTGACCTTGATGCTCTCGCCCGCCTTGACTGTGCCGTCGAGAATCTTCTCCGACAGCTTATCTTCGATTTCCGACTGAATTGCGCGGCGGATAGGTCTTGCGCCGTACACGGGATCGAAACCGTGCTTGCTGACGGTCTGAGCAACACTCTTGTCAAACTCAACATTGATATTCATATCGACCATTCTCTTGGTGAGAGATTTCAGCATTCTTTCGGCAATAAGCTCGACATCGCTCTCGCTCAGCTTGCGGAACACGATAATGTCATCAAGTCGGTTGATGAATTCGGGGCGGAAGGTGTTTTTAAGCTCTTCCATAACGCTCGCCTTGATGCTGTCGTATTCCTCCTGCGCCTTGTCACTGTTGTCGGACTGACCGAAGCCCAACGCATTTCTGCCGCCGTCTGTAATTGTGCGCGCGCCGAGGTTGGAGGTCATTATGATTATCGTATTCTTGAAATCCACCGTCCTGCCCTGAGAGTCGGTCACGCGACCATCGCCGAGAATTTGGAGCATGATGTTGAGAATGTCGGGATGCGCCTTTTCTATTTCGTCAAACAGCACCACGGAATACGGGTGGCGGCGAATCTTCTCGGTAAGCTGACCGCCCTCGTCGTATCCGACATAGCCGGGAGGCGAGCCGATGAGTTTTGACACGGTGTGTTTCTCCATAAATTCCGACATATCAAGGCGGATTATGGCATTCTCGTCGCCAAACATTGCTTCGGCAAGCGCCTTGCTAAGCTCGGTCTTGCCCACACCTGTCGGACCGAGGAAGAGGAACGAGCCTATCGGACGCTTGGGGTCTTTGAGTCCCACACGACCGCGGCGGATCGCCTTGGATACGGCGGTCACAGCCTCGTGCTGACCCACGATGCGCTCGTGGAGAATGTCCTCCATTTTGAGCATGCGCTCGCTCTCTTCTGTGGTGAGCTGAACGACAGGCACACCCGTCCACTGCGACACGATTTCGGCGATGTCCTCAGTCGTGACGGTATCCTCCGTGCCGACGCTGCTCTTCTTCCACTCTTCCTTATGCTGTTCAAGCTGTGCGGTAAGCTCCTTCTCCTTATCGCGGAGCTTGGCGGCACGCTCGAAATCCTGCGTATTGATGGCTTCCTGTTTATCTGCGCCGACCTGCTTTATCTGTTCTTCAAGCTCCTTGACATCAACAGGCGCGGTCTGACGCTTCAATCTCACACGGGAGGCGGCTTCGTCGATAAGGTCTATCGCCTTGTCGGGCAGGTATCTGTCCGCAATGTAGCGGGCGGAGAGATTTACGGCCGCCTTTATCGCCTCGTCGCTGATTTTGACATTGTGGTGCGCCTCGTATCGGTCGCGCAGACCCATGAGGATCTGCTCGGCTTCCTCCTCGCTCGGCTCACCCACCATAACAGGCTGGAATCGTCTTTCGAGCGCGGAATCCTTCTCGATATACTTGCGGTATTCCGAGATGGTTGTCGCGCCTATCACCTGAAAACTGCCGCGCGCAAGCATCGGCTTGAGGATATTGGCGGCATCGGTCGCGCCCTCTGCCGAGCCTGCGCCGATTATGGTGTGAATTTCATCTATGAAAAGGATGGTGTTGCCGTCCTTAATTACATCGTCGATAACCGCCTGAATTCGCTCCTCAAACTCGCCGCGATACTTTGACCCTGCGACCATACTGGTCAGGCTGAGGTCAACTATTTTCTTGTTTTTGAGCGTCTCAGGAACCTCTCCCTCAGCTATTTTGAGCGCAAGACCTTCCGCAATCGCGGTCTTGCCGACGCCCGGTTCACCGATAAGGCAGGGATTGTTCTTTGTGCGGCGGGATAAGATCTGAATTACACGGTCGATCTCCTGCTGTCTGCCTATCACAGGGTCGATCTTGCCCCTTTTGGCTTCCTCGGTGAGATTTCTTCCGTATTTTTCAAGGCTCTTGCCCTTGCCGCCTTTCGAGCCGCCCGAATTGCCGAACTGACTCTGACCTCCGAACGGACTTTGTCCGCCCATTCCGAAGAATCCGCCGAACTGCTGCGACTGTTCGCCGCCTTCGTCATCGTCGAATTCCTCTTGACTGCCGCCGCCCAATGCCTGCGTCAACGAATTTAGAATATCCTGAACGTCGCCGCCCAGTTCCTGAATGAATCTGACCGCGTAGCTGTCGGAATCGCTTATCAGAGCGAGCAGAATGTGCTCTGTGCCGACATAATTATGCCCCATTCTCATGGAGATCATCTTGGCATTCTGGAGCGTTCTCTTGCCGCGCACGGTGAGGTCGTTCGGGTTGACGGTGCATTTAATGCCCTGCCCGTGGACTTCAAGCAGCTTGCTGCGCACATCGTCAGCTTCAATGTCATTTTCATTCAGCACCGACTGCGCGACCGACGAATCGGTCATAAGCAGACCCAGCAGGATATGCTCCGAGCCGACAAATGTGTGACCCATATTCTGCGCGCACTCAAATGCATGATTGAGCGCGATGTTTGATTTTTCCGTAAATCCTTTAAAATTATACATAAATCGTCCCCTCATTTCTAACTTAATATGTTCCCCATCAAAAATAATTTATACCTTTTATGCTATTTCTGTATCCTTCAATTCCTTGCGAAGAATTTCTGCACGCTTCTTGTCGCGCTGCTCGGGTGTCATGCTGTCGCCGCACTGCTCCATTATGCTCGCAGGCTGAACCATCGCATAAATATCGCTCAGCTTATCGAGGGTAATACCGCTGACTGCACCCTCTGCAACGCCCATTCTGACCGCCGAATACAGATCGGCAAATTCATTGCTGGTCATCATGCGTGCGCTCTTCAATATTCCCAGAGCACGCCAGATATTGTCCTGGCACTGTTCGCTCTCAAGCAAGCGGGTTCTGGATTTTTTCTCGAGCGTGATGATTTGATTGGTGATTTCAGTGAGATTAGAGATCGTGTCTTTTTCGCTGATGCCCAATGTCACTTGATTCGATACCTGATAGAGTGCGCCGATCGACTTGCTGCCCTCGCCGTAGCTGCCGCGGATAGTCGCACCGATCTTGCTCAGACTTCCCGCAATTCTGCGGAGAGTTCCGTCCGCCTCGGTCGCGGGCAGATGCAGCATTACCGATGCTCTCATACCTGTGCCGAGATTTGTCGGGCAGGCTGTGAGATAGCCGAGTTTCTCGTCAAACGCAAAATTCAGCGTCTCATCGAGCAATGTGTCGATTTTATCCGCCATGTCATACAAGCCTTCGAGGTCAAGACCACTGCCCATGACTTGAATTCTCACATGGTCTTCTTCATTGAGCATGATGCTGACCGACTCATCATTCATCAGCAGAAGTGCTCTGCCCTTGGGATTCTGAGCGAATTCGGGACTGACTAAGTGGCGTTCCACCAGACCCGCAAGCTGACAGGCCGTAAGTTTTTCTGCCTCGATGTATTTAAAGCTGTCGCGCAGGGTGGAATTGCCGTTGAGCAGGGCATCTCTGACCTTCTCGTTGACCTCTTGCTTCTGCTCGTCGCTCATAATGTGCGGGAACGGGTAGCCGTTCAAGTTTCTCGCAAGTCTCAGCCTTGTGCTGATGACTACATCCGAATTTTTGCCCTCGGACTG
>JBGUUF010000562.1:0-2637 GCA_045133435.1 Acutalibacteraceae bacterium | reverse complement strand
AATGAAATTGCGGAAAGCGACAAAATAGATTATTCTGCCGTGCCCACACCGAATTATATCTACACAGCTACCGAAGAAACTGCTGTATCGGGCACAGATGCTCCGAAAGTGACTGATGTCGGCGATTACGACAACATAAGTGATGAGTTTTTCTCACAAAAAACCGATATAACTTACGAAAAGGTTCATTTGGCTTGGAGCGGTGCGACCGGCAAGGGCGTGACTGTTGCAGTCATCGACACAGGCGTGGATTATGATCACCCCGATCTGGTCAACAAAATTTCCTCACTCTCAGTCAGAATAAACAACGGTTCGGTAAGTAATATGCCGTCAGAGTACAACGACCTCCACGGTCACGGCACACATGTGTGCGGCACGATAGCTGCCGAGGGCAACAACAAACTCGGCGTTATCGGCGTTGCTCCCGAATCAGAGCTGATTTCCATCAAGGCGACCACTACCAGCAACGGTACGGATTTCTCATATTACAACTTGATAGAGTCTATTTTCTACGCAGTCGATTGCGAGGCGGACATTATCAACCTCAGTCTCGGCGCGGCTTACAGCACCGGCAACAATACAGAGCTTGAAACTGCGATCAACTTCGCTGAAAGCAGCGGGGTCGTTATTGTAGCGGCGGCGGGCAATGCCGCGGAATACCACGCAAATTATCCCGCAGCGTATGACAATGTAATCGCTGTCTCGAGCGTCAATTCAAGCGGTACTTTCAGCAGTTGGTTTTCAAATTACGGTCCCGAAATAGATTTTGCCGCTGTGGGACAAAACGTGTATTCAACCGCCAAAGACGGCGAGTATTGTTATAAATCCGGCACATCAATGGCCGCTCCCAATGTATCCGGCGCTGTTGCGTTAATTTTGAGTGTGTATCCCGATGCATCGCTTTCCGAGATTCGCAGTATGCTCAAGACCAATGCGCTGGATTTAGGCGCTGAGGATTACGACGATTACTTTGGATACGGCGTAATTCAGATGGACTTCTTGGCAAAAAAACTTACATCGGGCAATTACAACTACATAGTGCTCGATGACGGCACGGTAAAAATCACCTCCTGCGTCGATGCGACGACAAATCTTGAAATTCCCGCACAAATCGACGGCAAAGTTGTTACAGAGATAGCGGCAAACGCATTTTACAATCAGACTTCACTGCAAAGCGTGTCAATTCCATCATCGGTGACAAAGATCGGAAACGGCGCATTTGACGGGTGCTCAAATCTGTCAAAAGTCACGGTCGATTCGCCCGCTGTATCTTACGGAAACGGTGTGTTCGGCGAAAATACGAGCTTTAAGATGTTCTGCAATTACGGCTCAGACACCGGTGCTTACTGTGATAAAAACGGCATTGACTATTATTACAAAGACCTCACCGCGACAGGCATTCAACTGGACAAAGCCGACGTTGACGTTGAATTTTCTCAAAGCACTTCGGTGACAGCTTCCACGATTCCTGCACGCGTATATGGCGAATTCACATGGAAATCCGAGGACGAAAGTATTGCGACGGTCAATAACGGCGTTATCTGCGGCGTGGCTCCCGGCACGACTAAAATCACCGTCACTATGGGCGATTTTTCTGCTGAATGCACCGTCACCGTAAAAATATCTGCGACATCATTAACGCTTGATAAATCCTCGGCTACCATAAGCACAAAAGAAACTGTTCAGCTTTCGGCAACCGTTGCGCCATCTAATACAACAGATGTTGTCAAGTGGACCAGCGCAGATTCCTCGATTGCCAAGGTCGATTCCAACGGACTTGTTACAGGCATTTCCAGCGGAACAACAACGATCACAGCAACGGTTGGAAATATTTCCGCCGCATGCGAAATCGAGGTCCTTCAGAAGGCTGAGAAAATATCGCTCGACCGCAATTCAATAAGTCTCGGCAAAACTGACAGCGCCACTCTCACTGCCACAGTCACTCCCTCGAATGCGGTGGGTACTGTCAAATGGAGCAGTTCAAACACCGACATCGCCGTGGTAACAGCGGATGGCACAGTTACTGCAGTTGGTCACGGAACAGCTGTGATCACAGCCGAAATTGACGGTGTAAAGGACACTTGTACGGTGACATGCAAACCCGACCTGACTATCAAAATGCTCGGCGGCAGTATCCGATTAAGCGACCCATACGGTCTGCGCTTCGGAATTCAGCTTACAAAAGACGCTGAATACGAAATGACCGATATTGTTGAATACGGCACGATAATGCTTCCATCTCAAATGCTTGGAGACGATGAACAACTGACACTCTCCACAGAAAATATCAGAAAAATAACAGCAACCAATATTTTGAGCGAAACATCATCTGCCATCGTCTACACAGGCGTACTGATAAATATTCCTGTTTCAGGCTTCAACTCTGAAATCACAGGGCGCGGATATTTGATTTACAAAGACGCCGACGGCACGCAGCATACGATATACTCTGATACGGCGGTGAGATCACTTTATATGGTGGCTCAATTGTCGTATGACCAATATTCCAATCTCGCAAATCCCACTGATGATGAAAAATCATTGATTGAGCGACTGGAGAATATTATGAATTTAGCTGATACCGCATCGACGACAGCGACAACATCGACATCTGATGATTCTGACGAATCAACTACG
>JBGUUF010000561.1:0-5002 GCA_045133435.1 Acutalibacteraceae bacterium | reverse complement strand
TAGGTTTCCCATTGAAATCAACCTCCCTGTACCACGAGTCTTTTCGTGCCTTTTTTCCAGAAAATATCCCCGATAACAAACAAAATCACTATCCACACGATCTGATTGAGCATGCATGCCGCGATCTCACTGCCGCCTATCTGTCCGAGATATATCTGAACGGGTGTGAAATATATTGCTCCAAAGGGTGTGAAGCTGATGACCTTGCGCAATGCTTCGGGCATGAACCACAGAGGGATCATCGAGCCTGCCAGTACATTGACGATCACGTTTTTCATAACGATCATTCCCCATACATAGCAAAACCAGAAGCACCATGTTTGAACGATGAAGCTGAGTTCCCACAGAATCAAATACCCCAGTGCCGCGCTGATCACCATGAGCACGACATTCAGCGCACTTGACGGCGGCAGGACTCCCGTGGTCAGTACGGCGAATATCACCGACGGAGCGAAATTGAATATCAGCTTGAATATGCCCTCGCCGATGTTCTCCGAGAGCAGACGCAGGCGGAAGCTGACGGGTCTGAGAAGCTCGTTGCCGATCTCGCCCCAATTGATTTTATCGGGCAGAAACATTTCATTAAAGCTGAAGGCTTTGGACAAACCGAGCGAAATTATAAAATTCGTTACGACCATACTGTATGTAACGCCGTCAACCTCGCTGCGTTCGCCGTAAAGCGCCTTGTAGATGCTGCAATAGACGATGAACGTGAATACCGTGTCCAATATGCCCATGAAGCAGTCCATGCGATAGGCGGTCTGATTGCGGAATTTTTTTACCGCGAATTCGATGTATGCCCTCATACCTGCAATTCCCCCTCGTAAATATCGCGGATAATGCTGTCGATTTCGGGTTCTTTGACGGAAATATCGTTGACCTCATACTGCGAGAAAATGCTCTCCATAACCTCGTTTATCGCGCAGAGATTCGAGTCGAATTCAAACCGCTTGATGATTTTCTTGTGCTCGGAAATGTCGGTCATCTTCAAATCATCGCCGAATTTTGCGAAGTCTGCAGAACTGTCCTCGGCGACCTCGGCTTCGAGAATCTTCTTGGAATTGTAGCTGTGCTTTATCTCGCTGACTGTACCGTCGTAAATCTTGTGTCCCTCGTCGATGATGATAAGCCTGTCGCACACCTTTTCGATGTCCTGCATGTCGTGGGTAGTGAATATCATCGTGATGTTTTCGGTCTTGTTGAGGTGTCTGATGAATTCGCGGATCTTCTCCTTCGCCACCACGTCCAAACCGATCGTCGGCTCGTCAAAGAACACGATTTTCGGCGAATGCAGCAGGGCCGCAACAATATCGCCGCGCATTTTCTGACCCAACGAGAGCTGACGCACGGGCTGATTGATGAATTCGTTCATATCCAGCATTTCGATGAACTTGGCGAGATTCTCCTCGTATTTTTTCTTGGGGATCTTGTAGATGTAGCGTATCAGTTCAAAACTTTCGATCAGCGGCAGATCCCAGTTGAGCTGTGATTTTTGTCCGAATACAACACCGATGTTGGCGACGTATTTCTTGCGCTGTTTGTAGGGAATGTAGCCGTTGACGCTGATGCTGCCGCTGTCGGGGTGAAGTATGCCCGACAGCATTTTTATTGTGGTGGATTTTCCTGCGCCGTTCGGTCCGATGAAGCCCACTATCTCGCCGTCGTTTATTGTAAATCTAATGTCATCGACAGCGCGGCGGTGCTCATACTCGCGCGAGAACAAACCTTTTTTTCCTTTCTTGGCGATTTTGTAAACCTTGCTTATGTTTTTAACCTCAATCATTTTTTATTTCTCCTCATAAACATAAATTTTCTTTATGGTATCCTCTAAATTCGGTTCAACCAGTTTGATTTCCAAAATCCCGCATTTTAGCCTGACGTGTCGGATGATTTCGGCGGCGGTGATCTTGCCCTTATCGAAGGCTATGACCATTTCACCCTGCTCAATGCAGTATCTCTCCACCGGCAAGTCCTCGATGTCGGGAAGCTTGTCGCATTTCAACCGCATCGTGCGGTGCGACCCATATTTTGAGGTGAACTCTCGGGTACTGCCATCGTACAATATCGTCTTGTCGTACAGCATGATTATCCTGCCGCACAGCCGCTCGACCTCGTTCAGATAATGCCCGGAATAAATTACCGTGGCCTGATTTTTCGACTGCATTGTGCCGATATACTGCAAAATCGTCTCCTTTGCGGAGGTGTCGATGCCGATGGTCGCCTCATCCAGTATCAGCAATTCGGGCTGCGGCAGCACGGCAAGCGCGAGTTCGCATTTCATGCGCTGACCCCACGAAAGCTGCTGCGGCTTGCTCTGTAAAGATTCGGCTATGCCGAGATGCTCGTACAGTTCTGTCAATCGCGCTTTGTAAACATTAGTGGGAATATCATACATCGCGGCGCAGTTGTCGAGCGAATATTGTATTTTCATATTGCGCTGCAATCTGAATGCAGTGGACGAAGCATAGCCGATTTTTTTCAGAGCGTCGCGGCTGAACGAACTGCTGTTCTGCCCGAACACTCGAACCAATCCGCTGTCGGGAAGTGTCTTTCCGAGCAATATATTAATGAGCGTGGTCTTGCCCGCGCCGTTTAATCCTATCAAGCCGACACATTCGCCTTTTGGAATGTGAAATGAAATATCGTTCAGCACCTTGCGCTGTTCGTATGATTTTGATAACCTGTCAACTGTAATCAAACTTACCACCTCGCTTGTGTTATTATATTAAAATAAAAATATCCCGCAGTCAATAACTGTGGGATATTCAGCGTTTTATGAGGGATAAACGGCATTCATCACGAAAAAACCGTTCTCCTCGTATATGTCCAGCATGCCGCCGTACTTCTCGGTGACAGATTTTATCTGAGCGATGCCGAAGCCGTGACCATCGCCGCTTTTGGTGGTCTTGAGGTCGGGATTGCTTTTCAGCACCGAGCCGTCGATTGAATTGCGCACGTTTATCACGTCGAAACCCTTATTGTGATAGATGTGCACCCCGATGAATTTTTCCGACGACTGCTCCGCCGCCGTGACTGCATTATCTAAAATATTGCCGAGAAGAGCGGAAAAGTCGATGCTCTCCATGTAATCGAATTCCAAATTTTCGATTTCGGCCTTCACGTCGATACCGCGCTCATACGCCGCCGACAGCTTATCGTTTATGATGTAATTCATCAGCGAATTGCCGACGTAGATGTAGGAATACATCTTGTTGAGCTTGTCGATTATGCCGCTTATGTACTCGCGCGCGGTGTCGTATTTGCCTTCATTCAAGTACGACACGAGCACCAACAGGTGATTTTTCATATCGTGTTTGAGACGGCGGCTCTTCTCGTGCAGGCTCTTTATCTCATCTGCCATTCCGATTTGCTCTGAATACTCGGACTTCAGATTCGCCAGTTCCTTCTCGCCGTCAATGCAACGCGCGGCATAATCGGAAAGAAGTCGGTTGATCTCGGTATTTTCGCGTTCGAGCGATATGCGTTTGCGGTGTTCGACCGCGAGCAGATAGACTGATGCCACCAGCAGAACCGCAAGCAGGCATATTATTGTTGTTTCCACGTCCGTCACACCTGCCTTATGAAACTCTCGAGAATCTTGCTTTTCACCGTCTTTTCGTACATTCTTCCAACGGGAATGTGCGTGCCGTCGGTCATGATAAGCTCATCACCCGCCAGTCGCTCGATACGGCTGATATTTGCTATGAAGCCTTTGTGCACGCGAATGAGATTCACGTCGCCCGATTGCTGTTCTATCGCCGAAAGTGTGTCGCGGTATTTTTCGCAGCCGTTAACAGTGTAGATGTTGATATAATTTCCCACCGATTCGATGTAAATAATATCGTTTGTAGCTATGCGGATAATTTCCGAACCCTTGCGTATGACAATATCTGCCTGCCGTGTCTGCCAGTGGCTTACGATTCTGTCGATGACCCCGCCGATCTCGCAATCAAAGTGTGATTTGCGGATAAAATCGAACGGGCGGTATTTAAAAGTGTCGTAAACCAGCATGTCGTGGCAGGTCACAAAGACTATCGCGGTGTTGATTTTTTCCTCATTTATGATTTTTGCTATATCCATGCCGCTGATATTCGGCATATCGATGTCGAGAAATGCCACATCAATTATGCCGCTTTTGAGCCTGTTTATCAATTCAAAAGGGTCGGATATTTTCTCGCAGTCTGCGGCGATGCCCCTGTTTTTGAATTCATCGGACACGTCGCTGTAAATTTTATTGAGCATTTCCGGCTCGTCATCACATATTGCAGCTTTAAAAGTATACATAAAACCTCAATCCCTGACAAAATTCAATAAAATACGGTGTTATTCAAAGAAGGCAGAATCCGTATGATCCTGCCCTCTCGAACGTATTAGTCAGCAAAAATTGAATCTTCCTTCGATCTGACAGCCGCGCGATCTGCCGCCGTCGCCTCGCCATTGACCGAGATAACGCCCTCGTTGTCTATCTCCAGCTTGTCGCCTTCACGCACGTTGGCGGGAAGCTCGGCTGTGGGGATGGCGAACATCTTGCGCTCTTCGTCCTCGCAAATGGCATAAATTCCGTCAAATCTGTCAACTGTAAGCTTTCTCATATGTATTCTCCTCACTTAGATGTAGTCACGGCAATATTGGTGCCGTCGGTTTCGTAAATTATCGAGCCGTCAAGGTCGGTGCGGTTTATCTGAGAATTTATCTCATTAAGCCTGTCGAGAGTCTCCTGCTTCGGATGACCGTATTGGTTGTCCTTGCCCGCCGAAATCGCGCTGTATTTTGCATTCACGGCCTTGACAAACTCATCATAGCTTGACTCCTTGCCGCCGTGGTGCGACACCTTGTAAATATCGGCGCTCAGGTCGTAATCGGTCTTGAGCAGTTCTTTTTCGACCTTCTTGGTGGCATCGCCGCCCGTGAAAATCGAAACATCTTTATAGATGAATTTCAGCACCACTGAGTAATCGTTGAGGTCGTCATAATCGGAATTTTTCTTGGGCGACAGCACCAG
>JBGUUF010000560.1:0-9951 GCA_045133435.1 Acutalibacteraceae bacterium | reverse complement strand
TGGACAAGGAAAAGTCGCTTTGAAGTAATTGCTCGATAGTAGAAATGGCAAGCGGAATGTCGAAACAAGAAGGATGATTAAGCTATGATAATTGGTGGAAATGATTTTATTGACAAAAATCGTGACATGATAGCAGATTTTCACAGGATTTTTCATGAATACTGTGTGTTTAGCGACGAGTTACGGTCATTTTTGAGTGATTATACGGAAAGAAGAGCACTTGGCGAAGTTATCTCGCTGGGATTAAGAGATGAATTGGTGCGAGCCGGTATTGGTATTGATGAAAATATGAAGCAATATCTGGAAAATATATCGAAACTTATTGCTGAATATCAAAGTGTGCTTGAGCATTACAATGAAAATAGCGATTTAAATTGGCTATGAGTATCACTTATGTCGGCGAGGGCGCGACAGGCTCAAGAGTGTTTATGGACAAGGAAAAGTCGCTTTGAGATAATTGCTCGATAGTAGAAATCGAAAATAATCTGTGACAGGAATATTATAGCAGGAGGATGATTGGTATGAATATCGCTTATGATCTAGATTTGGCTGTAGTGGGCGGCGGAGCATCGGGTTTGGCGGCGGCTGTGGCGGCGGGTCGTGCATTGCCGCACGACGCCAAGATCGCCGTGTTTGACGCACAGCCGAGATGCGGCAAAAAGCTGCTCGCTACGGGCAACGGACGCTGTAATCTCACCAACAGGACCGCCGCGCCGTCCTCGTATAATTCCGACGATGCCCACGCGGTAAATCAGATATTCAGCGGCGTGAATGTCGAGGATACGCTGGCATTTTTCGATTCGCTGGGACTTGTCTGCCGCGAGGAGGACGAGGGACGTATCTATCCGTCGTGCGGACAGGCTTCTGCCGTGCTTGACCTGCTGAGATTGGAGCTTTCGCGGCTGAATATATCCGAGGTCTGCGGTTGTCGAGTGGAAAAAATCAAGCGCGACGGTGCATACTATATGTTGAATTCCCCTGTGGGAGTTATCCGCGCAAGATGCGTGATAATCGCCTGCGGCGGCATGGCGGCTCCGAATCTCGGCGGTGTGGACTGGGGCTATAATCTGATGAAGTCGGTGGGGCATACATCCACCAAGCTCTATCCGTCGCTCTCGCCGATACCCGTGAATTCGCCCCACCTCAGTTCGCTCAAGGGAATACGCGCACTGGCTAAGGCGTCGATATGCGACGAGCGCGGCGAGATTTATTCCGATACAGGTGAAGTGCAGTTCGGAGATAAGGCACTGTCCGGCATAGTGATGTTTCAGCTTTCGTCAGCGGCGGCAAATGTCCGTTCGGGCGAATTGGTGGTGAATCTCGACATGCTGCCTGAGCGCAGTGACCATGAGATCATCGCCCTGCTCACCAAGCGCCGTGGGATCCTGCCGCACTTGACGCTTGAAAATTATCTCACGGGCGTATTCAACAAGCGAGTGGGAATGTGCATACTCAAGCAGTCGGGCATGACGCCGCTCTCCCGCTCAGTCTCCGAGCTGACCGACAGCGATATACGCCGCATTGCCCGCACCATCAAATGCTGGAGATTCCCTGTGAACGGTTCGGCTTCGTGGAACAATGCACAGGTGACATGCGGCGGCGTGCGTCTGTCTGAATTCGACGGAATGACAATGCAGTCGCGGATGAACAAGGGACTTTTTGCGGCGGGCGAAATGCTCAATGCTGACGGAAAATGCGGCGGTTTTAACCTGCAATGGGCATGGAGTACGGGAATTCTTGCGGGCAGAAGCGCGGCAGAATTTCTATCGAAGAAAAAATAACTGAGGAATTGGCTGGCATATGATACAAATTACAGATATTAAAGTCGCGCTCGACGACATGAATTATGAATATTTGAAATCTGCGGCGGCAAGGCTGATGAAGGTCGCTCCCGCTGAGATACGCACCATTCGTCTGACTAAAAAATCCGTGGACGCGCGCAAAAAGGACAACGTGCATTTTGTCTGCTCGGTGGAATGTGTGCTCAAGAGCGAAAAAACCGAGAAGCTGGTGCTTTCGCGCGGGAAAAATAAAAATATATCCGAAGCGGCAGTTTATTCCTATTCTGTCAAAGTTGCGCCCAAGCTGCCGCTGCGTCCTGTGGTGGTTGGAAGCGGACCTGCGGGCTTATTCGCGGCTCTGACGCTGGCTCTCGGCGGGCAAAATCCGATAATTCTGGAGCGCGGTGGGGATGTGCATGCCCGTAAGAAAGCGGTTGACAGTTATTTCTCGGGCGGCGAGCTGGACACATCGAGCAACGTGCAGTTCGGCGAAGGCGGTGCGGGGACTTTCTCGGACGGCAAGCTCACCACAGGCACGAAGGATCGCCGCATCCGCTATGTGCTGGAGCAGTTTGTCAAGGCGGGAGCGCATGAGGAAATTCTGTATTCCGCAAAGCCACATATCGGTACTGACGTGCTGTTTAACATCCTGCTCAATCTCCGCGCTCAGATCACGGCATTGGGCGGTGAGTACAGATTTCTCACCAAGCTCATCGACATCAATATACGCGGCGGCAGAGTGGAATCTGTTGTCACGGAATGCAACGGGAAAATCGAGGAGATCCCCACAAATCATGTGATATTGGCGACGGGACACTCGGCTCGCGATACGTTTGAAATGCTGCACGGCAAGGGAATTGCTATGATTCAGAAGCCGTTTGCGGTCGGTGCGCGAATCGAACACCCGCAGGAGGTCATCAACAAGTCGCAGTTCGGTCAGTTTTACGATCATGCGGCACTCGGCGCGGCTGACTACAAGCTGGCGATACACCTGCCCGACGGCAGGGGAGTTTACACCTTCTGCATGTGTCCCGGCGGATATGTCGTTGCCGCCGCGAGCGAGGAAAATTCGGTCGTGACCAATGGAATGAGCTGTTTTGCGCGTGACGGAGCGAACGCCAACAGCGCGCTGCTGGTGGGAGTTAATACCTCAGATTTCGGGAGCGAGCACCCGCTTGCAGGTGTGGAATTTCAGCGTAAGATCGAGCGTGCCGCATTTGAATACACACACAGCAGTAAAGCACCCGCACAGCTTGTGGGAGATTTCCTGCGCGGTGTCAAATCTACAGAATTCGGCAGTGTGATGCCGACCTATCGCCCGTCGGTCGCACTGGGTGAGATAAACTGCTGCCTGCCGGATTTTATCACTGAATCCATGAAACAGGGCATATTGCTCATGGACAAAAAGCTTCACGGCTTTGCACAGGACGATGCGATTATCACTGCGCCCGAAACTCGCAGCAGCTCACCTGTGAGAATACTGCGGGGGGAGAATCTGCAATCGCCCTCGGCGGCGGGACTTTACCCGTGCGGTGAGGGTGCAGGATTTGCGGGCGGGATCATGTCGGCGGCGGTGGACGGAATCAAGTGCGCCGAGATGATTTTGCAGGAATCATCTAGCAGATAATTCAATTTGCTATTGAAATTAGTAAATTTGCATGATATAATTGATTTAATTTTAATTTATACCGAGAGGATTGAAACCAATGAACAGAAAAGGAAACATTGTTTCTTACAGACCCGATGTAAAGGTGCTTGACGCTACTATCCGCGACGGCGGACTTGTAAATAATTTCTATTTTGACGATGAATTCGTGCGCGCACTCTACCTTGCAAACGTCAAGGCGGGCGTGGATTACATGGAATTCGGCTACAAGGCATCAAAGGATATTTTTTCACCCGACAAGTTCGGCAAGTGGAAATTCTGCGATGATGACGATATTAAGGCAATCGTCGGCGAAAATGACACCGACCTCAAAATCGCTGTAATGGCTGACGTGGGCAGAACAGATTTCAAGCGCGACATCCGTCCCCGCTCCGAGAGCGTTATCGACATGATCCGCGTTGCTACATATATCAACACTATCCCCGCTGCAATCGAGATAGTTGAATACTGCCACGAGCTTGGATATGAGACTACTGTGAACATCATGGCTGTTTCCAATGCAAGTGATGTTGACATCGACGGCGCACTCGAAATTCTCTGCCAGAGCAATGTTGACGGCATTTACCTCGTTGACAGCTACGGCTCGCTCTATCCCGAGCAGATCAGCCGTCTGGCTCAGAAGTACCTCGAGTGCGCTGAAAAAGCCGGCAAGTACATCGGCATTCACGCTCACAACAATCAGCAGCTTGCATTTGCCAACACTATCGAGGCAATGTCGCTGGGCGTAAGCTATCTTGACGCTACCGTGAGCTGCATGGGCAGAGGTGCGGGAAACTGTGCAATGGAGCTGCTGCTCGGCTTCTTCAAAAATCCGAAGTTCAACCTCACCCCCATACTCTCATTCATCGAGAAGTACATGCTCCCGCTCAAGGAAAGCGATGTGGTCTGGGGCTTTGATGTGCCGTATCTCCTTACAGGTCGCCTGAACAGACACCCCTCGTCCGCTATAGAATTCATCAGAGATAAAAAGACTGACTATGCCGGATTCTATCAGGAACTTCTTGACAGAGATTGATTTAATGAAGTGTTCAAGGTGTAAACTTGCAGAAACTGCCGTTTACGGCACGAATTTTAAAAAAAATTATAAAAAATCTGCAATTTACTCTTGACAAACTTGAATTATAGTGGTATTATAATTTCAACAAATAAAAAACATTGCGACGGTGCTTGTAATCGGCTTAATGCCATTCGGGCGCCGTTTATTATTTTTGACTACGCGAACAATGAAAGGCGTTCATTGCCCCGACTTGTTGATATACTGCATCGGTAATTAGGATTGGCGGTGCGGCAAATAGAATACCTTCCTAAACAAAAATAAGACATCCGCAGGATCCGGTCAATCTTGCGGATGTCTTATTTTTAGTAATTTTTCGCTTCAATATTGAAATACGCCTGCGGCTTTTTGCATATCGGGCAGGTCATGGGGGCGGATTTGCCTATGTGGACGTGACCGCAGTTGGAGCACACCCATATCGCGTCGCCATCTTTGGAGAAAACCAGTCCGTCCTTGATGTTGGTGAGCAGCTTGCGGAATCGCTCCTCGTGCTGCTTTTCGATTGCCGCAACGCCTTCAAACAGCGCGGCGATATCGTTGAAACCCTCTTCCTTGGCGACCTTTGCGAATTGGGCATACATGTCGGTCCACTCGAAATGCTCGCCGTTCGCGGCATCGTCAAGATTCATGGCAGTTTCGGGAATTGAATTGCCGTGGAGCAGCTCAAACCAAATCTTCGCGTGTGCCTTTTCGTTGTCAGCAGTTTCCTCAAACAAACGGGAAATCTGCTCGTAGCCGTCCTGCTTTGCCTTGTCCGCGTAATATGTGTACTTGTTGCGCGCCTGTGATTCGCCTGCAAATGCCGCCTGCAGATTTGCCTCGGTGCGCGTGCCTTTGAGTCGGTCCATAATTTTATCCGTCCTTTGTGCAAATTTAATTCGGTAATATTATGCACCGCTGTAAATTATTTTATGTGCGGATGGAAAAATTTTAATTGTATCACTTGACAAATGTTTGAGAGTGTGTTATTTTATCAATGAATAAATATTCATTCAAAAAAGATAGGAGGAATTTACATTGCCTAAATCACCAGAGAGATGTCAGGAAATCAGAGAGGAAATGCGCAGTAAGATATTGCATGAATCTATGCTTTATTTTGCGAGAAACGGATTTTCGGGAACTAAAATAAGCGATTTGGCGAAGCATATCGGCATTGGACAGGGCACGATCTATGTTTATTTCAAGTCCAAAGAGGAGCTTTTTCAAGAAATATACAAGATGATAAACCGTGAGGGCGACATAAAAATGATGAAGCTGCTTGCCGCCGCGCCGATGTCTGCGAAGAAAAAGATTCACAAGCTGACCGAGTTTGTGATGAAGCAGTTTGAGTGTGACGAGAGCTTTGCGGGGATTATTGCGCTGAATACGCAGATGCTGCTGGAGGCGGACGGAGATTGTTCCTCCGACGCAACCACTTATCAATGCGAGCTGTATAAATACACTGCGAAGATAATTGAGCAAGGGCAGAGGGAAGGCAGTGTGGTTTCGGGTAATCCGATGAAGCTGGCGGACTATTATTGGGGCGTGGTGTATTTGTATTCGCTGAAGAAATTGTTCACCACAAAGTATGAAATGATAAGCAGTGAGGATTTGGAGCGCACCTTGTTGAAACAATAAAAATAAATCAGGAGAATATGATCATGGAAAAGAAAATTGCAATAGTAACGGGAGCGACGGGCGGAATCGGCAGGGAATTCACGCGGCTTATGCTGAATGAGGATTTGGACGAGATTTGGGCGATAGCGAGAAATCGCGGAAAACTGGACGCGCTGAGAGTAGAGTTCGGCGAGAAGGTAATTCCAATTGCTAAGGACCTGTCGCAGACGTCAGAACTGCTTGACATTCAAAATATGTTGAGTGAAGAAAAGCCGAATGTTGTGTATTTGATAAACAATGCGGGAATTGCGAAAATGGGTTCGTATGAGGATTTTACGGCGGAGGAAATCGACAGCACTGTGAATCTCAACTGCAAAACGCCCGCCGTGCTGTGCAATATGTGCATCCCCTACATGAGAAAGGGCGGCAGAATTTTGAATATCTCCTCCGCGTCGTCATTTCAGCCGCTTCCGTATTTGAATCTGTATTCGTCCTCTAAAGTGTTTTTGAGGTACTATTCCCGCGCGCTGAATGTCGAACTGAAGAGCAAGGGAATCACCGCAACGGCGGTGTGTCCAAGCTGGGTGGATACGGATTTGCTGATGAAAGAGGTCAACGGAAAGCCTGTTAAATTCGACGGTTTGATATCGCCGCAGAGGGCATGTAAAAAGGCATTGAAGGACGCAAAGCACGGCAAAGATATGTCGGTTTGCACAGTATATGTCAAGTGGGAGCATGTGCTTGCCAAAATTTTTCCGCAAAAAACAGTCATGAAAACGTGGCTGCGAAATATCAAACAGTATTTTTAACATGATAAAAGGTGATAGGACGATGAAAAATTATATTCTGACCGAGCGTCCAAATTTATTTGAGCCGAACGATTATATCAATTTTTTGGTAGAAATTGAAGGCAGTCCATCCGCAGATGAATTGATGTCAGCGGTAAAGGCTGCATTTGCGGCTAACGAAGCCACAATGTCGAAGGTTGTATTGGAGAGCGAGGGCAGTGCGTTTTATGAAAAGTTGTCGGAAAGCGGATGTAAGGTGAGCGTTTCGGGCGGTGATTGGCGGGAAATCGTGAGAGAAAACGAAAAAGTACCATTTGCCATCGAGCGCGGTGAAATGGTACGGGTATTTGTTATTCAAAATAGCGAAGAAATCTCACTGCTTATCATGTCGCATCATTTGGCGGGCGACGGGAAATCCATGGTCTGCTTCATCGAGGACATTATGCGTGCGCTGTCGGGCGAAAAATTAGAATACAAACCCATGAATTTAGTCACGCGGGAAAGTATGCCAAAGCAATCCAAGCTGCCGTTCGCGGTGAGAGTGTATGCAAATTCTTTTAATAAAAAATGGAATCGCGCTCCGAAGTATTTTACATGGGACGACTATTACAACGTTCACGGAAAATACTGGTCGGAGCACGATTCACAAATTATCTGCGAATACTTTTCAGAAGATGAAACCGCTAAAATCAAGACCCGCGCAAAATCTGCGGGAGTGTCGGTCAACAGCTTTATCGCGTCGGCATTTCTAAAGGAAAATAGAAACAAGGGTTCGCTGGGAATACCGGTTTCAGTACGATTGGATTCGGATAGATCTATGTCTAATCAAACGTCGGGAATAAGTGTGAAATACACCTATTCGGATAAAAAATCATTCGACAAAAACTCGAGAGCTTTGCACAAGATCATACAGAAAAAACTGCGGTCGCCTGTGATGAAATATTTCGTTCTTCAATTTATGTCGGTGATTTCGCAGTCGTTGACCGATGCCGTACTGCTGTATGCTCATGGTTTGTACAACACAAAATTGGTCGCAAAATTCGCGGGCGTTATGGGGTATGTCGGCAGCAGTAAGCGCGAAGTAGGAATAACTAACCTCACCACGATCGACATCCCCACGCAATATGCCGAATACAGCATTAAAAATATCACGTTCGTTCCGCCCGCTGTGTCGTATGCGCGGAATATAATCGGCGTTTCGACAGTCAACGGAAAAATGACGATCACATATCATCTCATGAGCAATCGAAATAAACGCTGGCATTCGGACTTTTTCAGCCGCGGCATAATGAATTTAAGGCAGTGCGGCGAGCTTTAATTTCCTCTGCATTCGCCGCAGATGCCGCTTATCGTAAGACCGCTGAAATCCGCCTCGAATGAGTATTTTTCCATGATAACGCCCACGAAATCCTCGAGGATCGCACTGTCTACATCCTTCACACTGCCGCACTGCTTACAGCAGATGTGGTAATGCTTGGTGGGATTGCCGTCGAAGCGGTTGGACGAATCAGGCTGCGGCAGGCGCAGAATAATGCCGTTGTCCGCAAGCTGGTTGAGATTGCGGTACACCGTGCCGAGGCTGATGTTGGGCAATATCTCGCGCACCGCCTCATAAATATCGTTGGCGGTGGGATGGTCGTGCCTGCTGCACAATTCATTCAGAATAATGTCGCGCTGATTGGAATGTCTCATAAATTATACACCTCCTTATTGATAATAAATACTAATATCATTAGATATTAATATATTACAATATTTAAGCAGAATTGTCAATACAAGGCGGCTGAATTTCGACAGGAAATTTGTTACAATTAATGATTCACAGTTGCTGTAGGAATATCTGAAGCATTATGTTTTAGCGTTTGCAGAAAATTAGACTTAAATTAATTATCTTTATAAATCTGTCTATTGAAAAAACAGCTAAGTTTGAGCCGAAAATACTGAGCTTTTTGGCATTTTGAACGGTTTTGCCCGATGTGCTTAATTATTCTTTACAATCGGCAGGATTTTGTGATATAATAAAAATCGCGTGTTATTATATTACTTTTTAACGGAGGATGCCTAGATTATGATTACAGTATCAAACGTGAGCCTTAATTTCGGCGGAACAACGCTTTTTAAGGATGTTGAACTTAAATTTACACCCGGCAACTGCTACGGAATTATCGGAGCCAACGGCGCGGGCAAATCCACATTCCTCAAGATCCTTTCGGGTGAGCTTGAGCCTTCCACGGGTGAGGTCGTCATTCCAAAGAACATGAGAATGTCAATACTCAAGCAGAACCATTTTGAATACAACGATTTCACCATCATGGATACCATCATCATGGGCAATCCCCGTCTTTATCAGATAATTCAGGAGAAGGACGCGCTTTATGCAAAGCCGGACTTCACCGAGGAAGACGGTATTCTCGCCTCCGAGCTTGAGGGCGAATTTGCCGAGCTCAACGGCTGGGACGCTGAGACTGAGGTCGCCAAGCTGATGAGCGGTTTGGGATTGGGCGAGATAGACCCCTATGTATTGCTCAACACCCTCAACGACCGCGACAAGATCAAGGTATTGCTCGCACAGGCGCTCTTCGGACAGCCGGAAATCATCCTGCTCGACGAGC
This sequence comes from Acutalibacteraceae bacterium, assembly GCA_045133435.1. GTDB lineage: Bacteria > Bacillota > Clostridia > Oscillospirales > Acutalibacteraceae > RUG762. The sequence goes on along the minus strand of JBGUUF010000560.1, from coordinate 454 downwards.
CTACCAACCACTTGGATATCCAGTCTATCGCATGGCTCGAGGAATTCCTCATGGACTACATCGGCACAGTTATCGTCGTATCGCATGACCGTCACTTCCTCAACAACGTCTGCACCCACATCGTCGATATCGACTACACCAAGATAAAAATGTATGTCGGTAACTACGACTTCTGGTATCATTCCAGCCAGCTCATGCAGCGACTTCTCAATGACCAAAACAAAAAGCGCGAGGATAAGATCAAGGAACTGCAGTCCTTCATCGAGCGATTCTCCGCAAATAAATCTAAGGCTAAGCAGGCTACCTCCCGCCGCAAGCTGCTCGAAAAGCTCACGGTCGAGGAAATGCCGGCTTCCTCAAGAAAGTACCCCTTTGTCGTGTTCAACATGGACAGAGAAGCGGGCAAGGAAATCTTGTGGGTCGAGGGCATCAGCAAGACCGTCAACGGCGTCAA
>JBGUUF010000559.1:0-5918 GCA_045133435.1 Acutalibacteraceae bacterium | reverse complement strand
TGTGATTGCGGGCATGGGCGGCATGTATTTCAATCCACGCGAATTCAGCCGCTCGTCGCTGCTGCTGTTGATCGGCGCGGGACTGCTGACGCTAGGCTCGGCGGCAATGATTTCATATTGCTTCAAGCACAGCGAAAGTTTGTCGTTCCCTAATCTGCTTGCCGAGAATTTCGGCGGTGTTTTGTCGCGGATAATTCTGGCGGCGGTGGCAGTTTATTTTATCGCGGAGATATGTGGAGTCACCGCGCGGCAGACGCAGATGACCAAGCTCTTTCTGCTGGAAAAAACGCCTTCGCAGGTCATCGTCGCGGTGACGCTGGTGACAAGCGCATTCATAATATATTCGGGCATAAGGCAGATCTCGCGCACAGCGGAGCTGTTATTTTTCTTCATAATGCTTCCGCTGACTTTCGTGTTGATAATGGCGCTGTTTTGTTTGGATTACGGCGAACTGCTCCCGCTGTTCAAGCCGACGGAGGTTTCGGTCACACAGGCGGCGGGTGCAATGCTGCCGTTCGGCGGTGTGGCGGCAATGGCGTATTTCGCGGGGTATTACGACAAGAAAAAGAGCGTTCGCGGCTTGATCGGCGGTGTGTCGATACTGTCGGTCTACGCGGTGGCGGTGCTGATATGCTGTGTCGGAATATTTTCGATAGGCGGCACTAAGCACCTTGCATTCCCGCTGGCGGAATTGTCGCGTGTGGTCAGTCTCGGCAATGTGACTTTGACCGAGCGGTTCGACATTCTCTACATGATAATCTACACGGCGGCGACTATCCTCGCGGCGGGAATTTTGTATTACTGCTGCTGCATATCGCTGTGCGGCGTATTTGGGTTGAAAAGCCACAGATGCTTTATCTTCATTCTGCTGCCGATAATCTTTCTGCTGTCGTATTACGGTTTGACACAGCGGGAATTTATCGAAAATATCACGGTTTGGGGCAAGATAATTTTTCTGTTTGTGCTGATACCGCTGTTGTTTGTGATAACGTGCATTAAGTCGGGAAGGAGGAGTGCGGCTTGAATATCCGCGCTGTTTTAAGGCGTGCGGCGGCTTTGCTTGCGGCAGTCGGATGCATTATGGCGATGTCGGGGTGTTGGGATACCGCCGAGATAAACGGGCGCGCATTCGTTCTGGGTGTCGGCATAGACGACGGAGAGCGCGAAGGCGATTATAATTTTACATTTCAGCTCGCTGTGCCCGTGAGCGGCGGCAGTGATTCGGGTGACGCGATCCAATATGTCAATTGCACTCTCACCGACCGCTCAGCCGCCGCCGCCATACGCTCGCTTGAAAAGAACATGGGGCGGCAGGTGAATTTTGAACAGCTCACCGCGATAATTATCGGCGAGCATTTGTCACAGAACAAATTCACGCAGGTCACGGAGGTGTTTTTTCGCCGCGCCTCAGTGCGCCGTCAAAGCTGTGTGGCAGTCTGCTCGGGCAATGCAAAGGATTTCTTTGCCGCGTCAGGCACGGGAAAATCCATCTCGTCCGACGCGGCGGTCGCACTGCAAAGCTACGACACTCGCAGCGGCACAGGCTCAATGGTGATGGATCTTCATTCGCTTTACACCGCCGTCAGCAACCTTGACGGCTTTTATCTGATGAAGATCTCCGCCGTGGACCCGTCAACTCAGGAGGTGCCTTCAAACGGTGCACAAGGCTCCGATGAGGGCACCGCGCTGATCCCCGAAATCTCGGGCGCGGCGGTGTATGGCGGCGATGGCGAATATCTGGGCGAAATCAGCAGTGACGAGTTGGAAATACTGCGACTTATCTCCAACAGTCAGACCAGCGGAATAATCTCCGCCGCAGGTACGGGCGAAAATCAAAGCGAAATATATTATCAGATAAGGCAGTCGCATTGCAACCGCGAATGCCGATTAGTCAACAACCAACCTGTTTTTTCGATAAGGCTGGATCTGCAGTGCAGCTTGGTGGACGGCTACGGCTTCGGGCAAGGGGATGTGACCTCAAAGGAATTTACTGATTTTGCGGAAAAATGCATTATCAACGATCTGACCGATGAGATAGGCGCGCTGGCGGCTAAGAGCCGTCAAAATCTCGGCGCGGCGGTGCTGGGTCTGCAGGATATACTGCGACAGCGCGAGCCTGACTGGTACGATGCGCACACCGGCAGCCTTAGCGAAATTTACAAGCACGCGGAGATAAAAATAAACATTTCCTGTGAGATAGTCGGAGGTGGTCTGACCCAATGAATTCAATATTTCCGATAGCCGCCGTGCCTGTTTTTATACTCTCAGGCGCGATGCAGTGGAGCATTTCGCGATACTTCGGCGACAGCGAATACACCTATGAACAGCTTGTCACGAAATACAGCGGGGCGGTATGTTTTGCCTGCGCACTGCTGTTTGCAATTATGAATTTTTTTGTTTGAAGAGCTTAATTTTCTATTGAAAAATTTGACGGAAAATGATATAATCACCCTGTAATGAAGTATTTTTTACGGGAGTGATTGATGTGAAGTGTCCATACTGCGGATATACCGAAAGTAAGGTCGTGGATTCGCGTCCCACAGAGGACGGCAGCAAGATTCGCCGCAGACGCGAGTGCCTGCAATGCGAGAAGCGGTTTACCACATATGAATATGTGGAGGCTGTTCCGCTTATTGTCATAAAGAAGAACAAATACTGCGAGCCGTTTGACCGCGAAAAACTGCTTCAGAGCATGCTGCGCGCCTGTAAAAAAAGCGAGATCGACATCAAGGCTCTCGAACGCGCGGTGGAGGAGATAGAAACTCTGCTGCTCAATTCTCCCAGCCATGAGGTGACGTCGGTGCAGCTCGGTGAGTATGCGCTCGAAAAGCTGATGGATATAAACGAGGTCGCCTATGTGCGCTTTGCCTCGGTTTACAGGCAGTTTCAGGACATCGACACCTTCATGCGCGAGCTGAAAAAGCTCTCCAATAAGGATTAAATTATTTTATTAAGATAAACAAATCCCGCGTCTGAGATGATATGTTTCAGACGTGGGATTTGTTTATGCTGACAAAAATTGCCGAAAATCCGTAATAAATAAACATCGGATCTTCGGCAATCGAAAGTTTTAGTTGAGGCTCATTTCAATGTATTTGGGATTTACGGCTGCTTCAAATACCGACTTGTCGGGGACGGAGGTAAGGCTGCCCTGATCCTTGAGGAAGAGTGCTGTTTCATAGAGATTATCGACGATAGCGCCCTTTGCATCACTGGTGCCGAGGTAGTCAGCGCCGAGCTGTTCGGAAGCTGTGAGCCATGTTGAACCGCTCATCTGGAAGAGTGCGTCATCCTCGCTGAGGTCCATGAACTTGGAGATAGCGGTTACGGCTGTGCTCTGATCGTTCTTGTAGAGGTCAACGGCCTTGCTAACAGCCTTGATGTAGCCTGCGACGATTTCGGGATACTTTTCAGCGAATTCTTTTCTGACGACTTCGATGTTTGAGGTCATGTAGCCTGCCTTTGCGCAGTCCTCAGAGGTGATGATAGTCACCTTGTTGTCGAGCTGAGAAAGTGTGGGTTCCCAAATGTAAGCTGCGTCTATCTGACCAAGCTCCCATGCCGCGACGATCTCAGCAGTTGTCATGCTGACGAGGTCCACCTTGTCGGCGATGCCTGCATTCTCAAGAGCCTTGAGGATGGAGAAGTGTGCTGTGGAAGCGAACGGAGTTGCGACCTTCTTGCCTACGAGGTCTTCGATTTTTGTTATGCCTGTTTCTTCTCTTGCCACGAGAGATTCAACGCTGCCGAGAACTTCGTGGATCCAGATGAATTCAACGCCGATGTCATTGGAAATAGCGATAGCGACGGGGCAGGAGCCATAAAGACCGAAATCAATGTCGCCCGAAGCGAGTGCTGTATTTACGTCAGCGCCGGAGTCGAAGCTCTGTATCTCGACCTCAACGCCCATTTCCTCTTCAAAGTAATTCAGAGCCTTGGCAATGCCTTCGTCGTTGGGCATCTGCTGTGTACCGATGACTACCTTTGCAGGCTTGCCGTCTGCTGTAGTTTCATCGTCGCTGCCGCCGCAAGCGGTGAATGATGTGAGCAAAAGTGCGGATGCGAGCAGTGTCGCAAGAATTTTTTTAATTTTCATAAAAATCAAATCCTTTCTAAATTGAGTATATATTAAGAATTTTTCTAACAAATTTAATGTGCCGTCATCAAGCCTTTCCGCTCCACGGAACAAGCTTCTTTTCGGCAAGGCGGAGCACAGTGTCAATGAGAATGCCTGTGATGCCCATAACTATTATGCCCACGAAAATGATGTCGTTTCTGAACCAGTTCTTTGCGTCCAGCACCATCCAGCCGATACCTGAGTTCGCCGCGACCATTTCAGCCGCCACCAGTGTGGTGTATGCCACGCCGATCGCAGTGCGCAGTCCGGTAAACATATCCGGCAGGCATGAGGGGAAGATAACGTACATAAACACCTGAAACTTGCTTGCACCCACCGTGTAGGCACTGTTTATATAATCCTGCTTTATCTTGACCACCGCCGATACGCATGAGATGTATATCGGAGCGAAGCAGGCGAGATAGAGCAGTGCGATCTTGGATTCATCGCCGATACCCAGCGCAAGCACCAGCAGTGTGTAATAAGCCAGCGGCGGCAGCGGGCGGTAAAATTCGATTATCGGGTCGAGCGCCGCGCGGATCTTTGAGCTGAATCCGCTTGCCAGTCCCAGCGGTACGGCGGTGACCAGCGCGATGCCGAATGCTTTGAACATCCTGCCCATGCTTTCGCCGAAGTGTTCGATGAGCGTCTTGCCTTTGTATCCGTCGGTCATGGAGGTGGTAAATGCCTCCCACACCTTCTGCGGACTGGGTATCAATTTAGGATTGACCCACTCATTAGCTGAAGCGACGTACCACAGAACAAATATCACGACGACCGTGCCTATCGAGATAAGCGTTTCAGTGGGGATTTTACCCTTTTTTTTCGTCATACAAACAACCTCCTTGAATCATGTGCATGTTTTTAAAGCAATTTACTCCAAATATTTCTGCTTGTTTGTGCAAATGTTTAATAATTGCTTGTTTTTTAAAGCTTTCGCTTTTCATTTGAACAAATCGAAGCGCTTAAAATTATTTTTATTATATCAGCCTTATTGCAAAAGGTCAAGTAAATATTTGTTAAAAAATTATGTACACGCGTGAAATTAACTTTCATAAGCGAACAACTCTGACATGAAATCACGTCAGAGTTGTTTACAGCAGATTTTGTTTTGTGCAGAACTACATATCCTCACATAAGGTCCATGAACTCTATCGCAAGCAGGATGCGGAATTTTGCGTTTATGTCAGCAAAATCGCAGTGCAGTATCTCCTCGATCTTGCGCAGCTTGTAATTGATGGAATTGCGGTGCAGAAACATGCCCTCGGCGGTTTCCTTGACGCGGCCGCCGTAGTTGAAATACGCCCTTAAAAATCCCACCAGATCGGTGTGATTGAGCTCGTCGTACTTTACCAGAGGTTCTATCGTATCCTCATAAAATTCCTGCATTATCTCCGGCTCGTCCAACAGCATGATCACCTGCTGTGCGCCCATATTGCGATAGGATACTGCGTCGCCCTCGTGGTTTCTGTTTTTTTGCAGATGCACAGCCTTGCAGGCTATGCTGTAGGTTTTATGTATGCACTCGACCTTTTTGGTGTTGCGCCCTATGCCTATGTAGAGATTTGCCGCCTCGCGCAGATTTGACGGCAGTGCGGTGATGATATTTCTGATGGCGGTTTCAATGCGCTCGTCGTCGGTGTTGCCGAACAGCATGATTATCTGGTCTTCCATGCGGAAAACTATCGCGTTTTGCACCTCAATGGACATGCGGTTTTCCATAGAATCCAGAATTTTTTCGAGCGTGCCTTCATCTACATTCCCGCCGTTTTTGGCTGTGCATTGGCACACAGCTATGCAA
>JBGUUF010000558.1:0-2359 GCA_045133435.1 Acutalibacteraceae bacterium | reverse complement strand
GCCGATATACGCGACCTCGCGGTGAGGGTATCTGTCGATGACCGCCTGAAAGATCTCGCCCGAAAAGGTGATGATCGCGGTATCGCAGATGTATTTCCGTTCGCCAAAAAAAGCGCCCGGTGAAAACAGCGATTCTCTTTCCTCGCTGTAGGATTCCGTTATCATGATAAAACCTCCTCGCTCATGTTTTAATTTTACGCCGATTCTCGTAAAAGTCAACCCTTGACTGACGGTGCATAAACAGTTATCATAGAATCGGGGTGAGTATGATGCAAGTAATCGAAAGCTGCGCCGAGTGCCTGTACAAAAGACAGCTTCGCAAGACGGATAACGAGGAATGTCTGGCGGAGATCAAGGCTGTCATTGACAATCGAACGTACGACAATCCCGCGCCGTATCTGGTGTATCAATTCAATCAGATATACCTGAAATATTTCGGGAGCGTCGCGTCCTTCCGTAACGAAAAGAAGCAGTACAACGACCTCGTGCTTTCAATGGAGGACGCGTTGAGAGAGAAGATCAAACGATCGGACGATCCGTTGCTGACCGCGTTTTCCTACGCGCGCGCCGGTAACTATATCGACTTCGGAGCGTTGAGCGACGTGGACGAGAAAACCTTCCTTTCGCTTTTGGAGCGCGACGAGCTGTCAGACAACGATTTGCAGACCTTTGAAGCGTTCACCGATCAGTGCGAGAGCGCGAAAAGCCTGCTGCTGTTGGCGGATAACTGCGGCGAGATCGTGCTCGACAAGCTGTTTTTGGAGCAGCTCAAAAAGCGTTTTCCGCAGATGAAGCTGTCGGTAATGGTTCGCGGCGGCGAGGTGCTCAATGACGCGACCGTTGAGGACGCGGAATACACGGGACTCGGCAGCGTAGCCGAGATCATTTCCAGTGGGATCGGCGTTTCGGGAACGGTGTATAAAATGCTCTCGGGCGAAGCAAAAAGCGCCATCAACAACGCGGACGTTATTCTGTCCAAGGGGCAGGGAAATTATGAAGCCCTCAGCGGTCAGGGACGGCATATCTTCTACTCCTTCCTCTGCAAATGCGAGCGGTTCACCACAAGGTTCGGCGTCCCGAAGCTGACGGGAATGTTTGGCGAAGAAAAATGAGCAAGCACAAACAGATGAAATACAGCGTGTAAGCAGTGAGAAATCACCGCTTGCACGCTGTTTTTTATTGCCGGTTTTTTATTTCGCGGTCCATGATCTCCTCCGCGTCATTGCCGAAAGCACTTTATCTGTATTATATCATTACAGAAGCGCCTATTTCTATCAAAAAACAACTGATAATATGCGCCTGCTGTAATTTAATATTGCTATAATCAAAGAATTTCCAATAATATAATGCAATGTCCGTTTTATGGGACATCGGTTATGAGATAATAATAGTATCGAGCACCTAAATTGTCAAAGTGAACCCCAAAATTTTTCGATTTTTTTGCTCAGTTAGTTGAGGTTCACCTTGACAAAAGTGCAGGGTATATATTTGGATATTTCCAGATTTTCGGAGCCTTTCAAGGCAGTCACCGCCCTAAGGCGGCTTGACCTTGACGGGTTGGTGAGAAAAATGCTACACTCGTCATTTTGAAGGCGAAAACGTTTGGATATTTCCGAGTTTCCGTCGCCTTCAAAAACTTTTCAGCATTTTTCTCAGCGTTCAGTCAAGGTTGACGGTCAGTGTGGTAGAATGATTTCGGTTACTGCCTGCGGAAAGCAGGTAATTATGAGCAGAATCAATTTATCACAAAGAATCATTATTGAAAGCGGAATTTATCAGCGATCGAATTTAACTGAAATTGCTAAAAAGATCGGCATGTCAGTTACTGCGGTTTCCAACGAAATCAAGCTGAACCGAACTCCCGCCAAAGGATCTAAGCCGCACGGAAATGACTGCCGGTTTGCCAACGAATGCGAGGAAAAGAATCTTTGCTGCAACTTTGACTGCAAACGCAAATGTGTTTGGTGCTTTGACTTTAATTGCAGAGAACTTTGCAACAAGTACGACAACTCCCTTTGCTCTGTTCTCCAAAAGCCGCCGTATGTTTGCAATGTATGTTCACGCCGCAGGAATTGCAAATGCGACCGGTTTTACTACATGGCGAACCAAGCCGACGCCATGTCCAAAAAGCGTTATTCCAAGGCGCGAAAGAAAACCCACGCAGACAAGGATGAACTGAAACGCATTGACTCAATTGTTTCCCCACTGATTCGCAAAGGACAGCCGATTTCGCATATCTATGCGGAACACGGCGATGAAATCGGCGTTTCACCGCGCACCTTGTACCGTTACATTGACATGGGTTGTTTGAAGGTCAACAACTTCGATTTGCGCAGGAAGGTTTCTTACAAGCAGAGAA
>JBGUUF010000557.1:0-3066 GCA_045133435.1 Acutalibacteraceae bacterium | reverse complement strand
GATACAAGGTCATAGCCTTAAAATAAAAAACTCGTGAGTTCAAAAGAATTCACGAGTTTTTTGCTTTATGTGATGATCATCCGAGACGCTGACCGCATTTGGGGCAGTAGCCGAAGTCTGCGGCGGAAACGAATCCGCAGTTAGGGCAGCGTTTGCCGCAGGTGTCGGCATTGTGTTGATTGCCGTACTGCGTGAAATTCAAGCTGTCGGTGTCGAGGTGAGATGCACGTCCTCGGGCAACTGCCTTGCCAAGCTCTTGACCCAGCTCGCAGTCTGCACCGCAGCAGGGCATGTGGACGAAATAGCGTTTGTTCCACTTGAATACGGGGATGAAAAACAGGGTGAGGCAGGTGTATACCATATAGACCTCGACCTCGGATCGAGCGCCGCAGCATTTACAACGCCCTGTTTGGCTGAATTTCAGCTTCTTTTGCCTGTCTGAACAGCCGATGATAAGAAACATATCAGCAGTGACCTCCGCAGTGACCGCCGCATTCGCCGCCCTCGTGGTGATGTCCGTGGTCGGAGCAGGTGGAAGCGTCGGAATATCTCAGCTTGCCGATGAGGTAATCCATCACGGCCTTGTCAGCGTCGCCCTGAACGCCCGCGCAAAGCTCAATGCCCTTGTCGCGGAGCAGCTTTGCCGCAGGTGCGCCGATGCCGCCGCAGATAACTGTCTCCACACCGTTTGCCGACATGAATTCAGCCACCGAGCCGTGACCTTCGCCGTTGAGGTTGACCACCTGCATGTCGGTCATGGTGCCGTCGTCAAAGGTGTAGAGCTTGACTGCGCGGCAGTGTCCGAAGTGCTGGTATACCATGCCGTTTTCATAAATAACTGCTATTTTCATAATGAATCATTCTCCTCTGATGTTTGTGAATATAATACCGCTGTCGGCGGTGGTCATTGTCAGTTTATTGTCGGCGACGCTGTATTTTACAGATGGCTTTTCGCCGTGGGTGGTGAAATAGTCTCCATCGTATGCCGACAGCTTCGGGAAGAGGGTGAGTGTGCCGTTATCAACGGAATATATCCCCGTGAGGTTTATTTTTCTCACCTGTATGCCCGTGTCTTCCATCTTATAATCCAGCGCAAACGTGCCGTCGTCGCTGAACGTGAGGGTGATCTGTGTGGATATGCCGTAATCAGAATTGCTGTAGCCTGCGGCGGTCTTGTCGGTGCAGCGCCATGTGCCGAGCAGTGCGGGATCGCCCTTGAATTCGGGAATGGCGGCGGTGTCCGATTGGGAGACATCCGACTTTTGGGTGTCTGATTGCGATACGGCTGAGCCTTTCGACGAGGTAATGTTCCAGTCGCGAATGTCTCGGTGGATAAGTCCGATACAGCCCGCGAAGGTTATGAATATCACCAAGATAAGCGAAATTACCGCCGCAACGGACGAGCCGCCCTGTTGGTCGGAAGGTTTATTTGAGACGGACGAAGCATCACTTATGCTGCGACCGCAGTTGGTGCAGAATTTGGCGTTTTCTCTAAGCGGCTTGCCGCAATATCCGCATTTCATTGCAAAACTCCCCCCTGATACTTTTGATACCTGTTATTTTACCACACAAATCGGATTACGTCAATCGCGGTCTTGCGATATATGCCGCGTCCTGATATGCTGATAACGGCGCACTGATACGTCATATCAGATTATACCGCAATAATAATTTATTGTAAGACGATAAATTATTATTGACATCTTGGAAAATATGTGATATACTGAACTTAAAATAAAAAATAGGAAAGAGCAGCCTTAAATACGTGGCTTTTATAATATGGAGGGATTGTAATGGACAAGAAAATAAATAAAAAATTGATATTGAAAATTATTGCGATAGTGGTGTTGATTGGTTTTGGAATTCATATCGTAGTAACTGCATGCAGCGTGTATGAAGATCATAAGAATAGAGAAACTCATAGACGTCAGTATAGTTTTGGATGTCAACGCGATGCTTTTTGCTGCTCATCAACGTATAATCCGTGGGAGGATGAGTTTATGGACATAAATAAAATCAACCGACCGCTGTTGGAATGGGATCTGTGGTCATACGAAAGAGAGCAATCAGGAGAACAAGGACTTACCTATCACGATATTATGGACTTTCTGAATGAAAACATTGATGAAAATGGATTCTCCACCAGTTTATATACTGAAAGTGATAATCAAAAAATTAATGCATATATGGAGTATCTTGTTAGAAATGAATCTGTGAGAGATTGCTATAGGTTTTGGGTGGAAGATACAGCAAGTGAGTATGTTTCTCAGTATATACCGGGGTTTGAACTTTCTTATGATGAGCAAACCATGAATAACATTAACCAGCTTATTAAGAAGTATGAAGATGAGAGTTTTGAATTGAACCTTGATTACAAAATGGTAGCTCAAAATGAAGCTTTTAGAGTTCAAGTATACTATGATAAGATACACTGCGGCGTACCGTTGGATAAAATAGGTAAATATAATTTGAGCTACCAATTGGAGCAATACGAGGAGGAAAGCGGGGTAAAAATCACTTATGATGAGGTTATAGAGGCACTTTCCGCTGAAGTCAACGAGTATGGCGAATCTACAGTGGAACTGGATAACAATGAAAAATTGTGGAACTTTGTGCTTTGGGATTATTCAAACAATTTGTGATACAATAATGAAATTTATGTCCGCGCTGATATTTTTGCGGAAGAATGGAGATTTTTAATTATGACACAGAAAAAGTTATCCAAATTGATATGCGCCGTTATGGCGGGTATAGGAATATGCGGGTTGGTGGTCTACTTTTATGTGATACCCGTTCTGGGACAGGATATGTGCAGTCGAATGCCGGAATTTTCCTACTGCTATTATCCGTGGCTGGTGTTTATCTGGCTGACCGCGATACCGTGCTACGCGGTGCTGTATTACGGCTGGCGGATAGGTGTCGAGATAGGCAGAGATAATTCATTCTCGCCCGAGAACGTCGGCTATCTCAAGAAAATAATGGCTATGGCGATAATCGACTCGGTAGTGTTTTTCGCGGGCAATATTATTTTCCTGCTGATGGGCATGAATCACCCGGGGATCGTAC
>JBGUUF010000556.1:0-2793 GCA_045133435.1 Acutalibacteraceae bacterium | reverse complement strand
TCTGTCTACGAAGCGCTGAAAGACGGTTATCGGCTGATCGACACAGCGCAGTATTATGGCAATGAAACAGGTGTCGGCAAGGGCATTCAGAAAGCAATAGACGATGGCATCGTCACCCGTGAGGAGGTATTTGTCACCACAAAGGTCATGCCGTCCAACTATGACAGAGCGTACAGTTCTATTGACGATTCACTTGAACGGCTCGGACTTGACTACATTGACCTGATGTTGATACATCAATCGGGCAGCAATGATACTGAGGTCTACAAGGCTCTTTGTCAGGGTGTCAAGGACGGAAAGCTGAGGTCTATCGGCATTTCTAACTATTATACCCTCGAAGAATATGAACGTGTCACTTCGGGCGGCGAGATCAAGCCTGCGGTGGTACAGAATGAAAATCATTCGTTTTATCAAAACACGGAGTTCCAAAAGGATATCGCCAAATACGGTACGGTGGTAGAATCATGGTATCCGTTCGGCGGCAGAGGTCATACGCAGGACTTGTTTGGTAATGAAACGATCACGGATATAGCAAAGGCACACGGCAAGACATCGGCGCAAATAATACTCCGATGGCATTTGCAGGCAGGCTATGTCACGATACCGGGTTCACAGAATCCGGATCATATACTTGAGAATTACACCATCTTTAATTTTGAGCTGACCGATTCAGAAATGCAGAGAATGGCAGAACTGCACACAGGACAGCGGTATGAAAATTGGTGAGGTGCGCTATGAATATACTTGTATTAAACGGAAGCCCCCGTCAAAATGGGAATACTGCAAAAATGGTCGCAGCATTTTGTGAAGGGGCTGAATCATCAAGGCATACCGTGAAAACAGTAAATGTCTGTAAGCTGAATGTAAAAGGCTGTCTTGCCTGTGAATACTGCCACAACAGAGAAAAAGGGAAGTGTATACAGAAGGACGATATGCAGGATATATATTCATTGCTTAAAGACACTAATATGCTTGTTCTTGCTTCCCCGATCTACTATCACGGTATTAGTGGGCAACTTAAATGCGTGATCGACAGGTTTTATTCTGCGCTTTATCCTGCTGCACCTAAAAGCTTGACTAAAATAGCAATGTTTTTATCCTCCGGCGACAGAAACCAGTATGATGGTGCAATGTTTTCATACAATGGTGATTTTCTCGGTTATCTGGGATTAAAAGATATGGGAGTGTTTACATCCGCAGGCGGTGTTTCTGATGAGCTGCTTGCAAAGATCAGCAAATTTGGGGAATCGTTATGAGAAGCCGTGCGAGCAGCACTATTTCATTAGCCAGTAAATATTGCCGAAACAATATTCCCACTGCTATCTTATGAGATAAAGCAGTGGGGATTATTAGTTTTAAGCCAAATTGATTATCTCAGCGTGGCTGCCGCCTGTGCGGTCTTTTTTTATGAGGATCTGCTTGTCAATCTTCTCTTTTAGCTCATTAACGTGAGAGATAATACCGACCAAGCGGTTACCCTCGCTGAGGCTTGCAAGCGCATTGATAGCGTTTTTAAGGGATTCATCGTCAAGTGTGCCGAAGCCCTCGTCTACAAACATGGTGTCGAGCCTGACACCGCCGGCCGCAGACTGCACTTCATCAGAGAGCCCAAGCGCCAATGACAGCGACGCTTTAAAGGACTCACCGCCTGAAAGGGTATTTATAGAGCGCTGACTGCCATTGTAATGGTCAACGACGTCGATATCCAGACCGCTCTGGCTACGTTTGTTATCAGCTTCTACGCGGCGCCTCATCTCATACTGACCGCCCGACATCACCATGAAGCGCGTGTTTGCACGGGCAATCACGCGATCAAAGTAGGTCATCTGGATGTACGCTTCGAGGGTAATTCTGTCCTTGCCCGAGATGTCGCCGTTCGCGGTGTCGGACAGCACTTTTGTCAACTTATATTGCTTTTCGAGCTGCTCTGTTTCGGTCTTCTTGCCGATGATGTTATGCAGGGTTTTGCTGTTGGAGGAATAGCGGTTGCTCACCGCATCGCGGCTACGGTTGAGATTGAATTTTTGCGCTGATAATTCGGTTTTTTCGTCCCTCAGCTTTTCTTCGTCGAGCAGTTTTGCATCGGCGAGCTGGGCTTCAAGCTGCGCTTTCTTGCCGCATAACTGCTCCAAAATCTGCTTTTGTTTGCTGTGCTTTTTCTGCGCGGTTTCCAGTGCTTTCTTTAATTGGACGATTTTATCCTCCAGCGTTTTAAGGTGCTTTTCCGCTTCTTGTTGGCTTTCGAACCGCAAGCTCTGTTTCAGTTCTTCAAGCTGTTTTGTCTGCTGGAGTTTTGTAGCATATTTTGCCGACAGCCCTTTTTCAGCTTCGGATTTGGATGTCTGCAAATCATCGATTGCCGCTTGTTTTTCGGGAATCAGTTTTTAGAGCTGCTCACTGCGCTTGATTTTGGTTTGAAGTGAAGTGATTTGAGTATCCATTGTGATGATTTTCTCCGTCAGGTCTGCAACGGCATCTTTGAGCAATTGTGTTGCCTCGTTGAGCTCCGTTTCAATGCCGTTTTCGGCAATCAGCTTTGCAAGGGCTTCTTTTTCTTTGTCGAGCATTCCCTTGAGTTTAGCACATTCCGAGCTTATAGTCTGTGCAGATTTTTGCGCGTCGTCAGCGCGTTTTTTTGCGTCCTTTACCTGTTTCTTGGTGGGTGCTTTATTTGATTTTTGCGCAGGCGCAGGGTGTTCTATAGAGCCGCAGACAGGACAGGGCTGACCGTCTTTCAGCTCATCGGCAAGGATACCCGCTTGCTCACGCAGAAATGAGGTGTTCATCTCGTTG
>JBGUUF010000555.1:0-4655 GCA_045133435.1 Acutalibacteraceae bacterium | reverse complement strand
GATTCCGACGATAATTTGTCACTGCTTATGAAAGCCGAGACATATCAGCATCAGCGTCACGAGGACGAGCGCATGGCAGATGAAGAGAGCGAAACCGATGATAAATTACCTACTTGGCTGCGGCTGATATTTTCGGCAGTGCTTACAGTTTTGGGCGCGGCAGGCATTATGGTATTAGTTTTGGGCGAAGGATTTTCGCGTTTGACCGAATCGCTATGCTTTATTGAAGCGGCGCTTTGCCTGCTCATTGCGGTGGGACTGAATGCTTCGGCTATGTGCGACCGCGAGCGTAAAAGGAAAATAATGTGGACTGCACTTTGGGCGATATTTATATTCTACTGCCTGAATGCCGCCGACAAGCTGTTTTTGCACAGCATGATAGAAAACGGCTTCGCGCTTGGTGATATTGTTCAGCATGCGCAGAATAATGTAAATTTTGACATATTTAACGGACTGTCGAAGATGACGGGTACGGATATTCTGCAGATGATGCTGTATGTTCTGCCGTATACCTTCTGTGTGCCTGTGCTGATGAAGTCCTATCGGAATATCGTACTTTACTTCCTTTACATGACGTTTACGTTTATGGCGGTGTCCACTTTACAGATAATTTCGATGAGCAGCGGAGTGAGCCTTGCGGGATGTCTGGTGTGTCTGGCGGGAGCTGCGGCTGTGTATATTATAATCATGCTGCCGCCTGTGCAGAGCGGTCTGCGGCGCGTTGGACTGCTTGAATGGGCAGAGCTTGAAGAAGATGACGAATAAATTTTAAATATCGGAGATGATTTTACTATGGCAAAAATTATAGACGGCAAGGCTGTATCAGCCAAGGTGAGAGCAGAGGTCGCGGCTGAGACTGCGGAACTCAAAAATCAGGGAATTACCCCCGGTCTGGCGGTAATTATCGTGGGCGACGACCCCGCATCCCGCGTTTATGTAAACAACAAGAAAAAGGCATGCGCTGAGGTGGGATTTAAGTCGGAGGAATTTGCACTGCCCGCAGACACTACGCAGGACGAGCTGCTTGCATTGGTCAAGTGTCTCAACGAGCGCAGCGACATCAACGGCATCCTCTGTCAGCTTCCGCTTCCAAAGGGCTTGGACGACAAGGCTGTCATCAAAGCGATCGCCCCCGAGAAGGATGTTGACGCATTCAGCGAGGAGAACGTTGGCAAGATTATGATCGGTGAATACGACTTTTTGCCCTGCACTCCTGCGGGCGTTATGGAGCTTATCAAGGAGAGCGGCGTTGAGGTCGCGGGCAAGGAATGCGTTGTTATCGGACGCAGCAACATTGTCGGCAAGCCGATGGCTATGCTCCTTCTCCATCAGAACGGCACGGTGACTATCTGCCACAGCCGCACGAAGGATTTGGCTGAGGTTACGCGCCGCGCGGATATATTGGTGGCGGCAGTGGGCAAGGCTAAGTTCGTGACAGGCGACATGGTCAAGGAGGGCGCTGTTGTTATCGACGTTGGCATGAATCGCGACGAGAACGGCAAGCTCTGCGGCGATGTGGATTTTGATTCTGTTGAGCCGAAGTGCGCGGCAATCACCCCCGTTCCAGGCGGCGTAGGTCCTATGACTATCGCTATGCTTATGAAGAACACCCTCATGGCGGCAAAGATTCAGAACGGCTTGAAATAATAAAATTGCGGAATGTGCGGTGCGTCAGAAGATGTGCCGCATGTTCCGCTGTGTTTTATACCACGGAGGTGAGTTGAAATGATTATCAAAAAGGCAGAAAAAAACGACTTAAAGGAAATACTTGATTTGCAATATCTTGCTTATCAAAGTGAAGCTAAACTTTTTAATGACCCCGATATTCCTCCGCTCAGACAGACTTTGGAGGAAGTGTTGAGCGAATATCAAAATGGAATCATTCTGAAGGCTGTGGACGAAAACAATGTGATTATCGGCTCGGTGAGGGGTTATTGCGAGAACGGCACGGTTTATATCGGAAAATTGATGGTTCATCCCGATAAACAGGGGCAGGGATTGGGTACAAAACTGCTTCTTGAAATGGAAAAGCAGTATCCGAATAAGCGGTACGAGCTTTTTACCAGCAGCAGAAGTGAAAAGAACATAGCATTATATAAGTGTCTGGGATATAAAATTTTCAGCGAGAAGCAGATTACCGATGAGTTGAAATTTGTGTATTTGGAAAAAACAGAAAAATAAATAAGGAGGCAGTTTTTATGTTTAAATTGGGAAAATTGGAATTTGCGGTCGAGTCAGCGGATCTGTGTGCGGGATTTTCGGACGCGGGAATGCTTGTATTCGACCTCTTAGATAAAGAAAAAAAGCCTAAGATTAAGTGGTATTTGGAAATCGACATGGAATATGGCGATTTTGTCACTGAATCAGCCCAACAGGAAGCAGAGGAAGAGGGAGAAGAGCCTTTTTATGAAAGTGTCCCTCCAGTATTGTACCACAACAACGGATTCAGAATGGATGTTAAGTCGTGGAAAGACCTTGAGGGCATGAGCAAGACATGGGAAAGCGATTGCAATAAGGACGGCGAAGAAGCAGGCAGTCTTTATGTCTTTGAGCATGAGGATGTGACGAGCGGTAAGATTGAATTTTTGAAGCGCGAGGGCAATGTTTTTCACGTCAAATGGAGCGGAACGGCTAATGTGTTCTGGGATGATGAGTATGATGAGGATGTTCCGTTTGAATTTGAGGGAGATGCGACCTTCAGGGCACTTCTGGCTTCGGGTGTCGATGCTACGAATTTGGATGACATGAAAATCGAGCTGTCGAAATACATCAACATGGATGAATTTGAGTTTGAATCCGAGAAAACTTACCCTCTTCACAGCGGTGATGAAGGTAAGAAAACCGTGCACAGATTTAATTTTGTGCCGAAAATTTAACACAGACAGTTTTTGTATTGGTGATGTATTGATTTTTGTATATCGGATGTGGTATAATACGGAAAACATAGGGCATTACCATGTTATTCCAATATTTTAAGGAGCATGTTTATCATGAGTGAATTTAAAATCGGCACAAAATGCGTGCAGTCGGGATATTCTCCAAAGAACGGCGAGCCGCGCGTTCTGCCTATCGCGCAGAGTACCACATATAAGTACGATTCCTCCGTGCAGATGGCAAAGCTGTTTGACTTGGAGGAGGACGGATTTTTCTACACCCGCCTTGCCAATCCCACTGTTGACGCTGTGGAAAAGAAGATCGCAGACCTCGAGGGCGGCGTTATGGCTGTGCTCACAAGTTCGGGACAGGCGGCTTCGATGTATTCCGTACTGAACATCTGCAAGGCGGGCGACCATGTGATAAGCTCGTCGGCAATTTACGGCGGCACATACAATCTCTTCAACAAAACCTTGCGCGACGTGGGCATTGATTTTGACTTTATCGACCCCGACGCATCTGCAGATGATATTGAGAAGCTCTTTAAGGA
Source organism: Acutalibacteraceae bacterium (assembly GCA_045133435.1). Classification (GTDB taxonomy): domain Bacteria; phylum Bacillota; class Clostridia; order Oscillospirales; family Acutalibacteraceae; genus RUG762. The sequence continues at coordinate 1,231 of JBGUUF010000555.1, read as the reverse complement.
CAACACAAAGTGTGTGTTCACTGAAACTCTCTCAAATCCCGCGCTGACTGTGCTGGATATAGAAAAATGGGCGAATCTCGCTCATGCACACAATGTTCCGCTTATCGTGGACAACACATTTCCGACAGCTATCAACTGCCGCCCGTTTGAATTCGGCGCAGATATCGTGGTTCACTCCACCAGCAAGTACATGGACGGTCACGCGGCGGCGCTCGGCGGCGTTGTGGTAGACAGCGGCAAGTTTGATTGGCGCAACGGCAAGTACCCTGCATTTACCGAGCCGGACGAGACATATCACGGCGTTGTGTATGCCGACCATTTCGGAGCGGCGGCTTACGGCGCAAAAATTCGTGTGCATTTGATGAGAGATATGGGCGCAATGATGGCTCCGCAGAATGCATTTCTGCTCAATCTCGGTCTGGAAACTCTGCACCTCAGAATGCCCCAGCACTGCGCAAATGCTCAGGCTGTTGCAGAATTCCTTGAGAAGGACGAGCGCGTGGCATGGGTCAACTATCCCGGACTCAAGAGCAGCAAGTATTATGAGCTTGCTCAGAAATATATGCCCAACGGTTCCTGCGGCGTTGTATCCTTCGGCGTGAAGGGCGGTCGCGAGGCGGCAACTAAGTTTATGGATTCGCTCAAGCTGGCGGCTATCGTAACTCACGTTGCAGACGCCCGCACCTGTGTTCTCCACCCCGCAAGCACCACTCACCGTCAGCTCAACGACAAGGAGCTTGAAGAGTGCGGTGTATCTGCCGACCTCATCAGATTCTCGGTGGGTATCGAGGACAAGGACGACATTATCGCAGACCTCGACCAGGCTTTGACCGCCGCAACTGCTAAGTAAATTTTTAAATTATTTTAACTATTTAGTGGAATTATCAATAATTTATGATATAATGAAAATGCCTGTGCAATAGCTGTGCAGGCATTTTTGAATTTTATCGGAAAATGGGGATTGATATGACAAGAGATGAAAGAATTATTGATGGCTCATTGAATGATTTGTATTATGAATATGCTTATAAACATCGAGAGGATATTTTTGATTATTAAGGAGATTTGAAAAATTATGAGTGTTGGATTGGTGCTTGAAGGCGGAGCAATGAGAGGAATGTTCACTGCGGGTGTGTTGGATATTTTCCTCGACAATGATATTAAGGCTGACGGCGTTATCGGAACGTCGGCGGGGGTGCTGTTCGGGGTGAATTATCTCTCGAAGCAGAGG
>JBGUUF010000554.1:0-2407 GCA_045133435.1 Acutalibacteraceae bacterium | reverse complement strand
GTTCCTCCGCCAACTCCGCAAGGCTGAATTCAGTCAAGTCGAGATACGTTCCCGACTCCAGCTCGGCAACATTGAGCAAGCGCGCCGCGAGGTTGTTCATCTTGACCGCCTCATCCGCGATCACACTGCAATAATAATCCTTCTCCTCGTTGTTGACGTTGAGCTGCAAACCCTCGCAGTAGCCCATGATTATCGCCAGCGGTGTCTTTAGTTCATGCGACACGTTGGAGATAAGCTCCTGTCGCATGATGTCGATTTTTTCTTTCTCCTCAATATCGCGCTTGAGCTGTTCATTGGCAACTTTCAGTTCGTTTATCTTGGTTTCAAGTTGAGACGACAGATAGTTGATGCTCTGGGCAAGCTGTCCCAGCTCGTCGTTGGTGTTTATATTCAGCTTCACCGAGAAATCCATCGCCGCCATACGCTTAGTCACGTCGTTTATCTGCAAGATCGGCTCAACAAAATTCGAGCACAGCAATACAGACAGCAGACCGCTTATTATCATCGCAACGATGCCCAGAATCAGCGCGAAATCATTAAAAATAGAGACAGCGTCATCCATAGCAGACAGCGGGGTGTTTATCAATACATAATAATATGTATCGTTTCCATTGATATTGACAGGGACCATTGCGTACAAGCTGAGATAGGTCGTATCGGTGCGGGAATTCCTGCGCGTACCTATAATTGGGTCTGAAAATGAGCCTGATCCTTTTGAATCCGGCTCGATTTCAAAAAGGCTGTTGAACCACTGCCGCGCTCCGCTGAATCGGTCGAATTTATCAAAAATCGAATCCTCGCTCTCGCAGTAAAACACGCCGAGAGAATCGTCAAGTATTATCACCTGAATATTCTCCGTCTCTTCCATATATCTGAGCTTTTCGCTCAGTTCTTCCGATGCATAGCCGCCCTCGACCGTGTCAGAAAAATCAAGCATTGAAATTTTGTAAAGCGTCTGCTTTAGTCCCTGCTCCTTATTGTTGCGGTAATACGGCTTGAGAAACAGCGAATTGCAGAAGAAAATTATCACAAGAAATAGCATTATTATCCCGAAAGTTATCAGGAAAAGCCGCGTTCTTATGGGAAAATTCTTCACCGCGTCGTTGAACCTTTCATACCACTTGCGCCTGTCGCCTACAGGTACAAGTGAAGTGGTCGGCTTGTTCAATTACCTCACCTCAAGTCTGTAGCCCACACCTCTCACGGTGACGATCATGTTGCCCGACTCGCCGAGCTTAGAGCGGAGCTGCTTGACGTGAGTATCCACTGTGCGCAGATCGCCGAAATAGTCATAATTCCACACGCCGTTGAGTATCTTTTCACGCGACAGCGCGACGCCGCGGTTTTCTATGAAATAAAGCAGCAGGTTGTACTCTTTTGGAGTGAGTTCCAACGGCTGTTCCTTGACATATGCGACATGCGCCGCCTCGTCGATGCTGATGTCGCCGCAGACGCGCTTGGAATCGCTGACCTTGCCGCCGCGCTTGAGCAGTGCCTCTACTCGTGCCACCAGCAGGCTGGGCGAAAACGGCTTGGTGATGTAATCATCCGCGCCCAGACGGAAGCCGCCGAGCTGGTCGTTTTCAGTGCTCTTGGCGGTGAGCAGGATAACAGGCACGTTGTTCTGACGGCGTATCTCAGAAAGTACCGACCAGCCATCAAGCACAGGCATCATAACATCAAGTATCACAAGGTCGGGCGTGGGTGTGGCAGTGGCAAGTCTCAGCGCTTCGCCGCCGTCAGCCGCCTCGATTATTTCATAGCCGCTGCGTGACAAAAAATCGCCAACGAGCTTTCTTATTCTGTCCTCATCATCTGCAACAAGTATTCTCAACGCATTGCTCATAATAACACCTCAAATATATAAATCATTTTAGAATATTTTCGGATAAAACCATCCTATGTCATTATTATATAATCGAATTATGATTTATGCTTAATGCATTCGTGAATATTATGTTTCTGAATTATGATAATTATGTGATACTTATGCTGATTTCTTCAAGAAGCACTCCTGCCGAAGTTCCGAGTATTGTCTTAGTAAAAGGCTCAGGGAAATCATCGAGCGAGCTTGTATCTGTACCGTTACACACATCTGCTGAAATAAGCGCACAATTAGTCACGGTAAACACCCGCTCTAACTGTTTCTTCATTATCTCGCCGTTTTCATTCGGATCACCCGCCAAGGCAAGCAGAATTACCGGGCGGTGCTTGGCTATCGGCGGACGTTTGCCGAGCGAAAAGCGCGCGTTGTAATACCGCTGCATTCTGTCGATAACCGCCTTGAGCGGTGCGGGAAATGACATGTTATAGATCGGCGTTGCGATGACTATACCATCCGCAGTCTCAAAGTCGCGGAAAAATCCGTCCATGTCGTGATTGACACAGCCCTCGAATTTACGGCAAG
>JBGUUF010000553.1:0-3845 GCA_045133435.1 Acutalibacteraceae bacterium | reverse complement strand
ATCCAGCTTTTCCTTTTGAATCTGGCGGATAGCGGGAACAGAGAGAGGATTTCCTGCGCGGTATCGAAGTCTTGTATTCTCGGTGGGGAGGGAATTGTAGCGTATCACCTTGAAGGGATAATCGTCAACCACATTTTTGTATTTCGGGGTGACTACCACGCTCCTGCCGTAGTTTTTGTGAATAATTTTTGCATAGTTTACAACTGTATTGGAAACGCCGTCAATAGTCGGCGGAAAAGATTCATTAAATAAACCAACATTAAGTCTTTTCATGATCTCAAAATAACACTTCCTGATAAAAAAATAAGACTTTGCTTTGTGTCATTATACCATGTCTTACATTTAATTGCAATAAATTTTATGTAAAATTATTGACAGGCTCAACAATTTTTTATATCCTAAAAACTTTTTCTGTCTTAAAATAACGCTGTATGCCCTGAATCCTTGAGCGTGAAAAATAAAATAAAAAATATCAAAAAATGGGTTGAATTTATGGGAAAACAGTATTAAAATATATTTTAGTTAAAAACCAACATATCCACATTTTTTATAAGGGGATTTATAATTATGAAAGTATTAGTTGAAACTTCTGCACGTCACGTTCACGTTTCCGACGCTGATCTTGCCGCACTTTTCGGCGAAGGCTATCAGCTTACCAAGAAAAAGGATCTTTCTCAGCCCGGTCAGTATGCATGCAACGAGAGAGTTGATGTCATCGGTCCTAAGGGTACAATGGCAAATGTTTCCATTCTCGGTCCCACACGTTCATCTTCTCAGGTCGAGCTTTCGCTCACCGATGCCCGCAAAATTGGCATAATCGCTCCCATCAGAGAATCCGGCGACATCGAGGGCACACCCGGCTGCACACTCAAGGGTCCGGCAGGTGAGGTCACTCTGGAGTGCGGTGTTATCGCGGCTAAGAGACACATCCACTTCACTCCCGAAGATGCAAAGAAATTCAATGTTGAGGACCATGAGGTAGTATCGGTCAAGATCGAAACTGCCGACAGGACCACTACTTTCGGCGATGTAGTCGTGCGCGTAAGTCCGAAATTTGCCGCCGCAATGCACATTGATACCGACGAATCCAACGCCGCAGGCTGTTCAGGCAATGTCGAGGGCGAAGTTATCGTCGAAAAGAAAAAGCGCGGTCTTTTCAGATAATTTAAAATAATTGCTTTATTAAAAATGCACCATACGAACAAAATCGTATGGTGCATTTTGCTGTGTATGAAATTTTTATTGATTTTCTGATTTGTTTTTCTTGCCGGGCAGCTTGCTACGAATCATGTTGATAACGCCGAAGAAATTGTCCAGCAAGGTGGTGAGGAATCCTTCGCCCGAGCGGCTGTTGCTGCTGCGGTAATAGCGGGATACCGAGCCGAAGATACCCGTTCTTTGCGGCGAGTTGGTGGTGACAATGCCCAGAATGTTGGAATCTATCGAGCCGAACACGTCGGTGGCGTATTTCATCATATCAGTGCGGGTGTGACCGTACTGCGCTACTATCAGGCATCCGTCAACCTTGCCGGCAACTGCCGCCGCGTCAGGAAGCAGCTCGATGGAAGGCGTGTCGATTATCACATAGTCGAACTGATTTTCGACAGCGTCCAGCAGTTCATCAAAAACCGAGCTGTCGAGCAAGTCGCAGACGTCGATGTTGTTCATATTGATGTTGTTCACGGCGGTGATAACGTAAAGGTTTCGGTTTGAGGTCTTGCAGATAGTTGCCGCAAGATTTGCCTTGCCGAGCAACAGATCGCCCAAGCCGAACACTGGGTCAAATCTCAACTCGCGGCTGATATTCGGGCGGTGCATATCAGCTTCGATAAGAAGCACCATAGCGTTGGTTTCCGCCAGTGACTGAGCCAGTCCGATGGCGACGGAGGTTCTGCCGTCACGGGGAGAGGGACTGCACACCGCGATAGAGCGAACGCCGGCTTTGGAATATTTGATAGCCGAGCGCAGTACGCGATAGGCGTTGCTCACCTGATTGGAATTGCGCTCACTGCCCATAAGACGGGTAGTGGGGGGGATAGCCGCGATTATCGGCACGCGGGTGAGCGTCTCAAATTTTGCACTGCTTCGCAGAGTGCGGTCGGCGGCAAGCGAGAATATGTTGAATATAAAGAAGCAGGCCGCCACGATAAGCACTGCGATGATCGCATCTATCAGAGCCGTGACCCACGGCTGGCTGATGTCGGTGACACGTCCCGCGTCCTCAACAACGCAGGAAAATGCGGGGTTGGAGTTGGCGAATGTCTCCTTGACCGACACGTTGGCTTCGGTAAGCAGGTTAGCCATGAAAGTTTCCGCCTGAGTGCGGTTGGAATCGAATACGACCACGACCTGAAGCACGTTGGAATCGTTTATCTGCTTTACCGAGACGCGCTTTTGGAAGTCAGCGGGATTTTCGTCGGGCATTTTGGTGTCGGCGAGTGCGCGCTGGACCGTGTCGCTGTTGTCGATGAGCGAGATAGACGTGCGCGCCGCGTCCTTTGACAGCTCGGATATATTGTACTGGTCGGCGATGCTTTCGCCCATAACATCCGACTGGATGCGCACCGTACCCGTGACGGTGTACTGAATGGGGGTAAGTATTCTCACCGAGAAAAGCACGACGAGAAAGACCAGAAGTGATGAAAGTATCAGAACAGACATCCTTTTGGCGCACAGCTTTAAGTATTCGGAAATATTGGTATTGGAATTCATTAAAATTCACACTCTCTCATTTTGATTACATAAAATATATTATAAATTAATCAATTCCGTTCGTCAACCAATATTCGACCAAACTTACTGTTTTATCAATTAAATTTACGTTTTTTTAATAACCTTAGCCGAAAATCACATAAAAAACGTGACTGTCAATGCCGCAAATATCATTCCCGCAAGGTCGGCTGTCAATGCGGCGGGGATCGTGTAGCCGGTTTTTTTGATGCCGACGCTGCCGAAGTACACCGCTATGGTATAAAATGTGGTTTCGGTAGAACCCATCATCACCGATGCGACCTTGCCCGCGTAGCTGTCGGGACCCACATCCGAGAAAATATTCTGCACCACCGTCAATGCCCCGCTTCCCGAAACCGGGCGTATGAGCATGAGCGGTACGGTCTCGGCAGGGATATGCACTGCGTTTATCAGCGGACTTATCGCCTGACCTATCGCGTCGAGACAGCCGGATGCCTTTATCATGGATACGCAGAGTGTGAGCGCGGTGACGGCGGGCATGATGCCGAAAGCCGTCTGCAACCCCTCCTTCGCGCCTTCGAGAAAGGTGTCAAATACCGCGACCTTCTTAATCAGCCCGAACAGCACGATTCCCGCGGCCGACGCTATTATAATGTAATTTCCCATGTCTGTTTTTCTCCTTCTGTGTGGTTGATTTCCTGTCGGGCGACATTATTCCCTTGAGAATGAAGCACATTATCAATCCGACCGCCAGCGAGATGACCGAGGTTATCCACACACAGGGCATTATTCCCATCGGGTCGGCGGAACCGTGCTCGGCTCTCAGGACAAGTATCGTGGTCGGCACAAGCTCGATCGACGCGGTATTCAGCACCGCAAATGTTATCATGTCAGAGGTCGCGCGCCCTCGTATCGCATTCGGCGATTGGCTCATTGCCTTCATCGCCTTCAGTCCGAGCGGAGTCGCGGCGTTGCCCAGACCGAGAATGTTTGACACCACGTTCATGCAGACGTATTTTTCCGCGTCGCCGCCTTTTTCCAGTCCCGGCATAATGAGCCTCAGCAGCGGACGAAGCAGGCGGGTGGCGTATGAAGTAAGTTCGGATTTTTCGGCGATCGCCATGATGCCGCTCCACAGCGACATTGCACCGGTT
>JBGUUF010000552.1:0-1413 GCA_045133435.1 Acutalibacteraceae bacterium | reverse complement strand
TCTGGGAGCGTCTGAAAGATTACATATCCAAGGCGGGCAGCGTGATTTTGGGCGCGACGATAGTTGTGTGGTTCCTCCAGAATTTCACGTTCGGTCTTGAAATGACTTCCGATAGCAGTCAGAGCATACTCGCGAGACTGGGCATGCTGATCGCCCCGATATTTGCGCCTTGCGGATTCGGCTCGTGGGAATCTGCGGTGTCACTGCTGACAGGCGTTATCGCCAAGGAGCAGGTAGTCAGCACCATGACCGTGCTTTACGGACAGAATATTTCGGCGGCTCTGCCCGAAATCATGTCACCTCTCTCGGCGGTGTCGTTCCTCGCATTCACACTGCTCTACACGCCCTGCGTTGCGGCTGTTGCTACGATCCGCAGAGAGATGAATTCAAACAAATGGACGCTGTTTGCGGTTATTTTTCAATTAATGCTTGCGTGGTTTGTTTCGATGCTGATATTCCAGATAGGCAGTTTGTTTATCTGAGCAAATGAAAGGATATTAAGGCTTATGACAGGTAAAACTCACGCGCTGGCAGGTGCGTGCGCGGCCCTTGCATTGCATGGCAACGGCGCGGAGGTCGTAATGGCGACCTTTGGCGCGCTGTTGCCCGATGTAGATACAGCGCAATCCGCCGCCGGACAGTACGCAGGATTGGTCGCCAAAATTCTGCCGCACCGAGGTCCTACACACGGGCTGTTGATGCTTGCAATTTCGACATTCGTAAATCCGTGGCTCGGACTGGGCGTGCTCACGCATATTATCTTGGACATGATGACGTCGGCGGGAGTCAAGCTGTTGTGGCCGTGGGGCAAGAGGATTCGACTTCCGCTTGCAAAACATGTGTCAAACAACGGCGTTGTGGAGAGCGTCTTGCAAACTGCGCTGGTGGTTGGATGTGTGTTGTTCTGTATAACATCAATGGACGGATTTTTCTCGCTGGATTTCTCATGGCTTTGGAATTGGGCGAAGTCTCTGCTGAAATGCTTTGGCTCATAAGGGCGCATAACATCCCGTGCGAATGCCTATAATATATAAAATACACAAATTCTCACACTTATATTTGTTACATGATTTTTGAAATTTTTTTAATAAAGTGTTGACAAATTATGCAAAAAATGTATAATGATATTGTTGCTTTATACGCTCGCAGCTCGGTATAAATGAATATATCGAGTAGATGTATCGGGATTGGAGCGGGTGAAAGAGACTGTGAATTATTGGAGAAGGTAGGAAAAAGGGTCTATAACTTTGCCGTGAACTGCTGTTTAAGAGGGAAGCAGTTCACGGCATTTTATTTTATCAAAAAAACTCGCGCTGTTGTTTGAAACGACGGCGCGAGTTTGTGTTTGTTATGCAGTTATGTTGCAGTTTGGCAGGGCGGTTTTGAGTTCCGCCAGAGTTTCAGCACTGATAT
>JBGUUF010000551.1:0-2479 GCA_045133435.1 Acutalibacteraceae bacterium | reverse complement strand
GTGATTACATACATGCCCTTGGACTTTGCATACTTCACGGTGCGGTCAAATGTGCGAACTCCCTGCCAGCCGTACATCTCGTAGTAAGCCATCTGCGGCTTGACTGCGGGAACGATGTCGCAAAGCGCGTCGATGAGAGCGGTGTTGTATTCATAAAGAGCTTCTGCGGCAGCTTCAAGAGTTTTGCCGTACTGCTCATAATACTTCTCGCGAATATACTGCGGCACATAGTCGAGTTTGGGGTCAAGGCCCGCAACGGTGGGGTTTTTCATCTCTATAATTTTTTCGATAAGGGGATTGAATGACATGATTTTTACGTCCTTTCTATTGTCTGATAAAAATATTATACAACAAATAAATCGTTAATTCAACTATTAATACACCTTTTTGCCGCCGCAGTAGGTCGCCTTGACTCTGCCTGTAAGCTCAACGCCCTTGAATACAGCGTTTTTGGACTTTCCGTGAAGCTTATCAACATCAACCATCCACTTTTCATTCGGGTCAACCAACGCAAAGTCCGCGCTTGCACCCTCTTTGATTTCACCGCCCTCGATGCCCATAATTTTCGCAGGATTGAGCGACATCACACGGACGATTTCATTCATCGAGAGAATTTCGCCCATATATGTCATTGTGGCGGCGAGAGATGTTTCCATGCCCACAACGCCGTTGGGCGCGTTGACGAAATCTGCCTTTTCTTCGGGAGAATGTGGCGCATGGTCGGTCGCGATCGCATCTATCGTGCCGTCAATGAGAGCTTCAATCACAGCTTTGCGGTCGGATTCCTCTCTCAACGGGGGATTCATGCGATAATCAGCGTCGCGGCTGAGCAGTTTTTCGTGAGTATACACAAAATAATGCGGCGCAGTCTCGCATGTCACCTTAACACCGCGCGCCTTTGCCTCGCGGATAATTCTCAGCGATTCTGCCGTGCTGACGTGGCAGATATGCACTGGTGCATTGCACTGCTCCGCCAGACGGATGGTGCGGTCGATGTCCTCGTATTCCGAAGCCGACGACATGCCCTTAACGCCCAGTGCCTTGGAAATCTCGCCCTCGTGCACCTTGCCGCCTGCCGCCTGCTTTAAATCCTCGCAGTGGCAGAGCACAGGAAGATTCAGACGAACGCCGTCTTTGAGCGCTTCGAGCAGCATTTCGTCACTTTCCACGGGACGTCCGTCGTCCGAGAGAGCCGCCGCACCTGCATTCTTGAGCGCGGCATAATCACAGCAGCCCTTGCCCGAAATTCCGTAGGTTATCGCGGCGGCGGGATAAACATTGATTCCTGTGAGCGCCGCCTTTTCCTTAATATATGCGACTGTCTCGGGGGTATCGGTCGTGGGGAGCGTATTCGGCATGCAGACCAGCGAGGTCACGCCGCCTGCCGCCGCCGCCGCGCATCCCGAAGCAATGTCCTCCTTATGAGTCTGACCGGGGTCGCGCAGATGCACATGAATGTCCACCAATCCTGGAATCGCATACAGTCCGCTGCCGTCAACCACATCATAATCAGGCTCGACTGAGATCTCATCGGCGATTTTGGCGAATTTTCCGTCCTGAATCAGAATATCGCCGCGCATGGTTTTATCTGCGTTTACAATTTCCACATTCTTAATTATCATAGGCATAAAAGCCACCGTCCTTTTCTATAATATATGAAAACAGGCGGACTCAACAATGTTATCCGCCTGTTTTATTTTGTTGTCAAATATGAATGTCGCTGAATACCTTGATCTGATCAATTTCTTCAGCCGTCTTGAATTTATCATAAGAATGGACTGTTTCCGAATCCTCGGGTGCAGTTTTGATTTCTCTTATGTATTCCGAACGTGTCTTAACTCGGGAAACTCTGCGCACCGGCTTGCCTTCATCACTTTTCAACACACGCTTGGCATTTTCCTTGGCGCGCTCCTGCGGCGAAAGATAGAGATTATCGTCTCGCTTTTCACTGCCGCGCTTTGCATAGACCGACTGTTCCTTTTTGGTCACGGATGCCCACCAATCGCGCAGTGTATCGGTGCGCTCATTGAGCAACTCACGAACTGCTCTGCTCTCTGACTTGAACCAATATAAAAACATATCGTGAATATTTTCCTGATTAACGGGCATTGTGCGGAGCAACGGGCTGTTTGGACGAACTATACTGAGCACGGAGATTTCGGGAGGATTGTTAAATCTGACCTTGCCGGAAGAACCAAGACCGCGATTGACATACATCTTGCAACGCGCCAAACGGTATTCACCGCTCGTATAGGTAAACGCTTTGTTTCTGATGAATCTGTCGATTATCGGGATTCGATGATAGCCGCCGTGAGTGCCGCCTGCGAGTACAAGCGATGCCCCCCAGCGCGAATAAGCCTCAAAACCCTTGGCATAGTTGGTGATCACTATAACAGTCGCGTCCTTCGGGCATACTCCGAGCGCATTTGATACGTCCTCAGTGCGGACCTTGCGGAATTTCCACTCGCTTGAGGGTTTG
>JBGUUF010000550.1:0-8808 GCA_045133435.1 Acutalibacteraceae bacterium | reverse complement strand
ATAAAAACGGATATTCATTATATGAAATATGTCATTATATAAATGATATACCTGATGATACTTTCTACCAACTTGTAAATCTTTTCTTTAGTGAAAGTAAAGATTTTGATTTAAACCTTTCAACCAACTTAAAACCTAAATATTTTACACATGATGAAAAAGAGCTTATTAATCCTTCAACTGGTCGCATACGTAAGTTTTATATTGATTTATTGCGTTATAAATATTGGGAGAAAACATAATAACTCTTATATTTTAAACGCCAAAATTCCAAAATGGCATTTTGACCGAAATAATGTTGCCATCGGTAGTAACAATATCATTTTGAATTACTAACCAATCTCCCGAAAGTGCTAAGGCGGTCTTCGAATCAGGTGCCTCCGCCGCGATAATTCCAAGTCCATACCATGGCTTTTCTCTCACTGAAAACATTGTTTCTACATTTGCTGACATAAATTTTGATCTTCTTGAAATGATAATTTTTTTGATTAAGCTGTTACAATATAACCTGCTTTCATGATTATAATATCTGCTTATAATAACGAACTTTTACATTGCAAAGATAAAACCTCCATGCAATTAAGCATGGAGGCGGTTCTTTATGCTCCTGTATGTTCCTTTAAAGGCGTTTTGCCCCACCACTCTAGGCTCGACACATTTATAATATACGTTTGTTTTTTTGAACTTAAACTTATATTTTATTCATCGATTCGAAGATTGAATATAGCCGAGAATTTCAGCTATTACTTAAAACAAAAAATTCGGAGATATTTTGTGTATCATATATGTAAATGTGGATTGCTGAGTTGATTTCTGGTTAATCAAAATCATGACCACCAATTCAAGTGGTGGTTTGAATATGCCCCTATAAGAGGCGAATACTTGCTGGCCTAAAAGGCTGTGTCAAAAGCACATTACTTGCTGCCTCTAAAAGAGGCTACTTTGTTGCTCTCGATTCGTTGTACGATTCTCTCTATTGCTTTTTAATAATACTTTCTGGTAGTTAAATTATCGATATTTCCTGTTGCAGGAACGTAGTAGCCTCTTGCCCAAAAAATTCTATCCCATTTGTTTCCAAGTTCTGGGTGTCTATCGTATATCATAAGTGTTGATTTTCCTTTGAGGTATCCCATAAACTCTGAAATGCTCATTTTTGTCGGAATACTCAAGCACAGATGTACATGATCTATGCACATTGCTCCTTCGATTATTTCCACATTCTTGTATTTACATAGCGTTCTGCTTACCTTTCTGACATCATCTCTTACTTTTCCATACATTACTTTTTTACGATATTTCGGAATAAATACTATATGGTACGGGCATTTCCACTTCGTATGTGCTAAACTATTACTGTCCATTTTGGACGCCTTCTATGATCTTTACTGATTTTGGCTTTCGACACCTTTTTTCAGTTTATCATAGGAGGCTTTTTCTGTCAGCCTCTTCGCTTCTGCTTATTTCGTTCTCCCCAGCATAGCTGGGGGATTAAGAATATCATTCAAGTCCGTATCCCTTGTGTTAATTTATAGATTTTCAAAGAAAGATTATTTTTGAAAGCCTTATTAAAAAGCTCAGCTATGTATTGAGTTTTATAAGATAACTTTTATCACAAAATATAGTTGATTTTGCTAAAAACGTATTGACGAATCTGGCGCGAAATTATATAATAATTACAGTTTTGCACAAACTTTGTATGTTGTAAATTAAAATTTTATGATAATTAACAATAAGAACAATTAAATGGACATATTCTGTCGTTGTGAAATGGTAAAATTATATTATGTAATGGGAGGCTGAAGATGAACGCGGATAAAAATGATAAGATTGGTCGAGTTCTTTTTTTGTATACTAAGCTTATTAACGGAGAAATTATAAATAAATTTGATGCTGCAAATCTATATGGTGTCAATGAACGCAGTATACAAAGAGATATTGATGATATACGAAGCTTTGTTGAAACCGATGATGAATGTATTGGCACAGTGATTTATGACCGTATGCAGAAGGGCTATAGGTTAGAAAAGGTAAATAAAAACTATCTTAGCAAGAGTGAGGTGCTCGCCATATGCAAGATATTATTGGAAAGCCGAGCTTTTAGCAAGCAAGAAATGACCAAGATGCTGGATCGACTTATAGAGTGCTGTGTTGCAGACAAAAATCAAATGCAAATCAAAGAACTTATACAAAATGAAGAATATCATTATGTAGAGCCAAGGCATAAAACCGAATTTATTGAAACTATGTGGTCAGTAGGACAAGCTATTAGGGAGTGTCGGTATATAGAAATAGATTATCTCCGAACTAAGGATAAATCGGTGGTAAAAAGAAAGCTCAAGCCTGCTGCGATAATGTTTTCAGAATATTATTTTTATCTTACGGCATTTATTGACGATAATGAAGTGCGTAAAGATTTTGATGTAATCAATGATTCTTTCCCTACAATCTACCGCATTGACAGGATAAAGAAGCTGAAGCTACTTGATGAAAGGTTTCATACGCCGTACCGAGACAGATTTGAGGAGGGCGAGTTCCGCAAGCGCATACAGTTTATGTTCGGCGGAAAGCTGCAAAAAATCAAATTCAAATACAGTGGCACCGATATAGATTCCGTTCTGGACAGACTGCCTACAGCGGTAATTCTTGATGAGCAGGATGGAATTTACACGGTCAGTGCAGAGGTATTCGGCAAGGGTATTGATATGTGGCTGAGAAGTCAGGGTGATAATGTTAAAGTGTTAGATTAATATGAAAATACAAACATCAGCGAGTAAAATATGGTAAATACATTGGAGGTTTAAGCATGGAAAAAGTTATTTCAGCATTAAGTGAAATTAAAAATATCAATACTTCATATGAGATTTCTACAGATGATATTGATAAAATGCAGCATGAAATTGATGAGGCAAAGGTTTGTATACCAATTATTGGGAAATTCAGCTCGGGAAAAAGTGCATTGGTTAATACATTACTTGGATACAGCAAAAAGATTCTGAAGGAAGATATTACTCCTGAAACAGCTATACCGGCAGAAATCGTTTATTCTGATTCAGATGAAAAGGTTACAATTATCGATAACAACAATGCCAATTGTGCAAACTTATCGGTAAGTGAATACCGTAATTATGAAGCAGATGCAAATATTGTGAAAAGTGCCAGAATACAGTTAAGAAATGATTTTCTTAAAGAAATTCCCGATGTGATGATCGTTGATATGCCTGGCTTTGAATCCGGATTTGAAATACATAATAAAGCGATAGACAATTATCTGCCGCAGAGTCTGGCGTATATTGTCACTTTTCCTGCTGATGATATGATTGTCAGGAGCAGTGTAGGTAATATCCTGAAAGAATTATGTCTTCATGATATGCCTCTTTGTGTCGTTATTACGAAATACGATAAAAAGAATGATGATTTTGAAGATACCTTTACAAATATGAAAGAAAGTCTGAAAAGATTTGTAGGTGACAGAGAAATCACATTCTGCATGACAAGCAGTTTCACTGGTGATGCAGAAGAATTGGAAAGCTTTTTGAAAGAAATACAGGAGAAATCGCAGGATATTCTCGCGGATAAATATAGAAATTTAGTTCTTGGCATCGTTGAAAATACCGAAAACTATTTAATAACTACGTTGAACAGCAGCAATTTATCTGAATCGGAATTGAATGAACAGGAAGAAAAATTGCATAGGCAATTATCATCATTAAGTTCTAAATTTTCCAGGCAGCAGGATGATTTTGATTTGGAGATTTCTGAGTGTGTGGAAGAAATAAAAAATGATGTTCAATGTGCTATGGAAGCGGAAGAGTCAAATTTGGTTGCTATGGCAATGAATAATCAGAGTATTAACGATTATCTTAATAATTTAATACGCAATGCAGTAACGATGAGTGTGAAGAAGCGCTTTATTCCAAAGGTAGAGAAGTATATTAAGAGAGTTTCAAAAACTATAAACAGCGAGGCTATAGGCGATATTCATGTCATGGTTAATTTTGATACAGTCAATCTTAATAAGGGTATGACGTCCTCAATTGTTGCAGTTGTGGCTGGTATTATTTTGGGATTGCCGGTGCTGGGAATTTTAGCAGGAATTTTCATGAAAATAAGGGGAGATAAAAAGCGAGAAGAAGCAAAGCAGCGAATCCGTATGAAGCTTCAAAGTGATGTGTTTCCGCAAGCTTTGAGAGAAGTGGGAAAGGGCATAGAAATGGCGGTTAATGAACAGATTGCTCTGGTTAATAAGTCGATCGAAGAGGAACTGAAAACACAAAAGGAAACACTCCAAAAAGCAATGGATGATGTAAGAAATAAAATTAATGATGAAAAGGCAAAGAAAGAAAATCTTGCTGTTGATATTAAGAATGATTTGGAAGCTATAGCGCGGATTAAGCTGAGTTTAAGTACAAATCAATAAGGAGGAAAATTATGGATACAAATCAATTTCTGGAAAAATTAAATGCTATCGTCAATGAGTATTCGGAATGCTTAAAGACTGCGGAGGCTTCAAGGCAAAGCGCGCAAGACAATGATAATTCTGATGTATATAATGAAACCGCTGGTATTGCACGATTGAATCCTTTCAAAGGTCATATATTGTGTGACAAAACGGAAATGATACAAAACTCATACATAGCGGCGCTGATTGCAATATTTTCTGATGAAACAGATTCGTCGGTAAGAACACAGCAGCTTCTGATAACAGGCAGAATTATAGCGTCTTTTAAACCGGATTACAATTTAAGAGATTACGTAACTGCAAGTCTTAAAATTAATGATAGGTTTTGGGAGAATTTTACGGAATTCATGGATAAGAACCTGGCGTTCTCATTTGCTGTTGATGCGCTGGTAATAGGCAAAATTCATTCGGAAAAAGTTTCGAGAAATGTATTTGTTAAAATTGCTGATATTTTGCAGATGTTGAATCTCAGTAAAAATGAAATCCAGCATGCAGCGCTTATAGCCCAATCTATTTTGAAGCAGGATTTTAAAGAGTTTATCAAGAGTGTCAAGCCTGTTAATGACATAAATTACAGTTGTTTTTTGGGTTATTTTCCTGATGCCGATTTTCCATATATTTCCGGTGATATATTGGCTTGTAAGGACGTTAAAGGGAAAATTTTAATTGCCAACGCGATTCTCGAAAATTCAGAAGAGGTTCTGGATATTGATAAGTTTGCGGCTGACGAAATTAAATTTTTTAATTGTTCTTTTTATAACACGAGAGGCATAGTTTCATTAAATAAAAAAACAGAGTTTGAGGAATGTGTATTTGAAAGAAATCTAATTAATGAACAAAGCTTTGAAAAAGACCTTAAAAAAGATTCTCTTGGTTTTCTATGGAATGCTATAACTTATAGAGGTAGTTCTTTAGAAAAAGGCTATGTATTCTTAAATATCAAAAACAGCAATTTTATTAAATCCAGAATTTCAGATTGCCAAGTGAGAAAACCACTTATTGATGCGGAGCAGGTAAATTTTACGGATTGTGTGTTTGAAAATTGTAAGGGAATTGATTTTCCACATACATATTTGCTCAACTTAAAATTGGGAGACATAACAAGGTGTAAGTTTGAAAACTGTCAGATAGAAACTTATAAAACGGATCTACCAATAACCACAGGTGGTATTGTTTGTGTAGAAAGAGGTTCGGTTAAAGAATCTTCATTTATTAATTGTTTATCATATGGAGACTCAGGATATGGAAGCTATGCAGAGTATGAGATGCAAATTTTATGGGTGATTAATTCAAAAGTGAATAATTGCTCATTTACAAGTTGTAAATGTACTTCTTACTATAGTACAAGAAGAACGGTTACCAGTTATATTTTAGGTATGACTAATTCAAATGAAAAAAATAATGAGTTTACAGAATGTGAATCATATCATTATGAATATTCAGATTCTCGAGGCTCACAACATAATATAGGCAACATATAGGAGGAACAAAAAATGGCGTACGATGAAGAAGTATATGAGAAATTACTGAGAAATTTTGAACTGCTTTGCAATATCATAAGGCAGAATACTGCAGGAAATCAGTTCAAGGTTGACTTGTCGAAAATAGAAGCAATAATTAATAAAAAAATTCCCGACGCCTTAAAGGGCAATGCACCTGAGGATTTTTACGAGCTTTACACAGATTTTAAGTCTGAATATGAAAAATTCAAGGATTTTATAATGTTTGACAGGCTTATAGGCAAGAACATAGTAGCTCTCGGCGGCGGTTTTTCAAGCGGAAAGTCAAGCTTTCTGAATGCTTTGATGGGTAAAACAGTGCTGCCTGCTGATATAGATCCTTCTACCTCAGTACCTACATATATCATAAGAGGCGATAAACATGAAGTAATGGGAATCAATATATTTGATTCAAAGGTACATATGCAGCCTCGTGATATAAGAATGATTGCACACGGATTCGGCGAAGTTGAAGATGATGACGATGAAAAGGTTACGGACGCTGTTACACTCGGTCATGTTTTGGAGAGTATTTTCTTTTCAACGCCCTTACATAAATATGACAACATGGCTTTTCTGGATACTCCCGGTTATTCAAAGCCGGATTCAGAGAAATACTCTGCCAGAACAGATGAGCAAATCGCACGCGGACAGCTGAATTCATCAAACTATATATTGTGGTTTGTGCAGGCCGATGCCGGAACCATCACGGAAGAAGATGTTAAGTTTATTAAGACTCTCCGCGAGGATATTCCGAAGCTGATTATTGTAAATAAAGCGGACAAGAAGAATCTCTCCGATCTGCAGGATATAATTCAAAAGATAAAAGCGACGCTTGACATCAAAGGCGTCCGTTATGTGGATGTATTTGCATTTACCAGCAGGGCGGAACAGATTGATGATGTTGAGCTGAAGGACTTCATTGAGAAAGACACCGAAAACATAAAGAAACAGATTGCAGACTGGAACTGCCAGATATATGAATCGGGTTTTGCCAGAAACTTTAAGATTTTATTTGTCAGGTGTAAAGATTTTTACGAGGAGAAAATTGATGAAGAAAGCCGAAAGCTGACACGTTTAAATACATCTATCACCAAGCTGTCGGTTGAGGATATAGATTCTGAAATATTGGAGCCGCTGCAGCTGATGGTTAAGGAGGCTCAGAAAAATGTAAATGATCTAAAGGACATCAGTAAAAAGTTAAAAGAACTGCAGAACGAATTCTTTACCGAAATAAAGTATATTTCGGATATTGTGGGTATAGCTATGCCTGAGCCTTCCGAAATAGATCTGCTCAAGGACAAAGTGCAGAACCCATTGCAGCTTATAGAAGAATATAAAAAGAAAAAAGGAATAAAGACAGACTGTTCTGTGGCAGACATGCTGCAAAATATGTTTGAAGGAATAGAGCCTGTTATTAACAAGAAGGCAGGCGGCAGCGAGTATAAAAACGAGTTGGTCAATGTAATTGCAGAAGTGTGTAATATCAGGCAGGAGAACATTCATATCAATGATGTTTTCAAGAATACTCAGGAATACGCAGCTTTAATTGCGAGCATATAGGAGGGTAATAAAATTGTCAAATGTCAATATAAAAAAGCTCTGTAAATATTTGACGGAGAACAAGGCTAATCATTATCAGATTGAAAATGCCTTTTTGTCGGGTGCGACAGATTTTATAAAAAACGGATATTTAAAAATGCTGGCAGTTATTTTACAGCAGTCGGAAGAAATAACAGACTCACAGCTCATGATATTCAAAAGAATTCTTGCGGGAGCGAAAACCGATTTTGCTGTGGAAGATTACCTTAGAATGGCTCTTGAAATTGAAGTGGATGATTTCATTAAATTCGCTGCGGAATGTAAAGAGCTGCCCATAAAGTACAGATTTATTTTGGATGCCATGATTTTATCCGGGGTTAGTGGAAAAAATGAAGAACAGATAAATTTGATTGCGGATTTCTGCGAATTTCTGGCAGTCGATTATCAGGAAGTAAAATACCTGGCGAACATGGCAAAGGCAATATTGAGCCTTAATGCTGCGTCGTATGTTGATACAGAGGAGAGCAAGAACAACAGCATTCCCTCGAATGTTTATGGCGGCTATATCAGATTGCTTCCCAATAACTGCATATTCAGCAACAGCAATATGACCATATTTCAGCCGACCTGTACTGCTGACGTAACTGTTTCGGCTCTGGATAAAATAAAGGATACAAAAACTCCATGCGTGAAATTAGTTAATGTAAAGGTGTCATTAGCAGACTATCCGCTGGTTTTTGAGGGAAAAAGCAAAGTAATTATTGAAGGGTGTGAATTTAAGGGTGGAGATAAATATTCGCTTAAATTCAATAAATGTGAAACAGTAATTATTCGCAATTCGTCATTTGAGTCTTTTTCATCAAGAACAATTGAGTTATATTCTGTAGCGTCTTTGAAAATTTATGACAGCAATTTTATGAATTGTATTTATAAATATTATAGCTTTTCAAGCGGTTGGCCTAAATTAGGTGGAGTGATATATTCGGACAATAACAGTGCCGTAGATATTGACGGATGTGAATTTGAAAATTGTGGAGGTAAAAATGGCTGCTGTGAATATAGAACAGCATTTATTTCAAACGGTAAATGTAATGTAAATAACAGTAAATTTATTAATTGCTGGCATCATAGAGGTAATATAAATACTGATTCGAGCGAAACTATGTTTACAAAGGATTCCAAAGCGACTAATTGTGTGTTTGAGAATTCTGCAAATTTCAGCTGATTTTTTGATATATGTGAGGTGAAATGAATTTGAAAAGCTTATTGGATATACAACACGACATTCGGAATTTGGAAAACACCATG
>JBGUUF010000549.1:0-4486 GCA_045133435.1 Acutalibacteraceae bacterium | reverse complement strand
TATCATTATAAAGCCGTAGGCTATCATCCTCTGGTTATGTTTGATGGAATCAATGGTGATTTGCTAAAGATAGAATTAAGAAACGGAAACTGTTATACTTCTTCTAATGTAGTAGAGTTTATTAAGCCATATTTAAAATATCAAGATTCAAAACATTCTAATATGCTTAGAATAATAAGAGGTGACAGTGGTTTTGCGGTTCCAGGTTTATATGAAATAGCAGAACAAGAAAGAAATTTATATGCTATTAGATTGAAAGTAAATTCTAATTTATACAAAAGCGTTTGAAACGCTTCGCGGAAAATTAATTAAAGTTTCATCTAAAATTATTAAAAGTTCAAGAAATGAAATTTTTAAAATTTGTAACAATTATCCATATAAAGAAGTATTTCTTAATACATTAGAAAAAACACAAAATTTACGTATTTAGATTTTTGAAAATCGAAAATCTAATACAAAAATAGCGATTGTATCAAGGTCTTAATTAAAGTCTATCTATTTTTATAAAAATAAGCATAGATTTAAAAAGTTTAACAAAAAACCTGATTGTATTCGTCGTCGTCATCGGCATAACAATTCTGCCTGCGCTTTACGCTTGGTTCAATATCGCCGCCAACTGGGATCCGTATTCCAGCACCGGAGAGCTTCCGTTCGCGGTTTGTACGCTCGACAAGGGATATGAATTCAAGGGCTTAAAGATTAACGCGGGGGAAAAAATTGTAGAAAACCTTAAACAAAACGACAAAATGGGATGGACGTTTGTTGATGAGGACGACGCTGAAAAAGGCGTTGAGGACGGAAAATATTACGCCGCTGTTGTTATTCCCGAGAATTTCACCGAAAACCTTCTGTCCGTTACCACGGGCGGTTTTAAGCAGGCAAATCTGCAATATTACGTCAACGAAAAGAAAAACGCTATTGCTCCGAAAATCACCGACAAGGGTATTTCTGCCATTCAGGAATCGGTTGACGCAACCTACGTCAGCACAATAGCCGAAACCATCGCAACGATGTTGAATATTTCCGAATCGGAGCTTGAAGACAACAAGGATAAGATTGCCGAAAAAATTACCTCTGCGTTAACTACCGCAAAAAGCGACGTCGCTTCCTTTAACAGCTCGATTGACCTGCTGATTACTACCTTGGATTCCGTCAACGATTTGATAAAATCCAATAAAGAAATGATTCCTACCATTCAGCAATCGCTCTCCAACGTAGGCGTTGTGACCGACGATGTGAAGGGTATGATTGCTTCCACGCAAAATATGTCGGCGCAGCTGACTACCGTGATTGATAACCTGATTACTTCAGGCGATGCCTACGCGCAGAGCGTTTCTTCACAGCTTGACGATGCGTTTTCAACTATCAGCACCGATGCAAATGCTGTTGCGGCTAAAATCAGCAAAATCGAAGTGATTAACCAAGCGAAAATCGCGGTCAATAACAAATTGCTCTCAATTTTTAAAGCGATTCAGTCCAATCTGGGAGTAGATTGCTCAAAGGTAACCGCCAAGCTGACCTCTGCCAACGAAAAGCAGAAAGCGATTATTGCGAAGATTGATTCCATTTGCAACGCGATTAAATCTAAGGGAGCTGCTCCCGCAAAAGCAAAAGCGGAGCTTGAACAGCTGATAACCGACGCTGACGCTGAGATGGCCGCGGTTTCCTCGGAGTTCAGCGCCATCAAATCGGGCATAGATTCCGCGCTGACAGGCTCCTTCTCCAAGCTGGACAGCGTCGCGGCATTTGCTCAAACACTAAGCGGAACTACAGGTCAGCTTGACACTGCCTTTGACAACGCGAAGACAACCGTTGATGATTTAAAGTCAGTTCTCACCAATCTCAAAACCTATCTGACAAATTTAACTACCCGCATCGATTCAACCGTTAAGAAGGTTGACGAGCTGAAGAACGACGATACCCTTGAAAGTATCATACTCCCGATTATAGAGGATCCCGAAGGGCTCGGCGAGTTTCTGTCAGCGCCTGTCAGCTATGACACCAACAGGGTATATCCGCTGGATAACTACGGCTCGGCAATGACGCCGTTCTATTCCTCGCTGGCGTTGTGGGTTGGAGGCGTTGTACTTGTCGCGGTGCTCAATGTTGACCTCACGGAAAAAGACCGCAAAAAGCTCGGCAAGGCAAATTCCGTGCAGCTGTTTTTCGGCAGATACCTGATGTTCTTTGTTATCAGCCAAATTCAGGGCTTGATTATCGCGCTCGGCGATTTGTTTTTCCTCAAAACGCAGGCGGATAATCCGCTGATGTTTGTCATCACCTGTATGATTTCCAGCTTTGTTTACTCGCTGATTATCTACTCGCTGACTATAACCTTCAGCGTAATCGGCAAGGCGCTCGCGGTTATCATTCTGATTATGCAGGTTGCGGGCTCCGGCGGCACCTTCCCCATAGAAGTGCTTCCCGGACCGTTCAAGGCTATCGCGCCGTTTTTGCCGTTCAAATACGGTATCAACGCCCTGCGCGAAACCGTCGCGGGAATGGATTGGGGCGGCTACCGGTACAATCTCGGTATGCTGCTGCTGTTCATCGTTCCGGCGCTGCTGCTCGGACTGCTTATGAGAAAGCCATGTATTAAAATCATTGCCTTCTTCAACGATAAAATCGAAGAGAGCGATTTGGTTATTTAAAAGTGTCTTGTGTAAGCTATGAAACACAAAAATCTAATTGACAATGGATAAAAATCACTATAAGAGAATTATCAAATAGCAGAATTGATTATTTGCATATTGTGCATCAACAGGCTTTTCTTCCACCAAGGTGACGTTACCATTAGGTCCCGGTCCTTCGGGGTGCAGGTTCAAGTCCTGTCAGGCGCACCAGTATGAGTGTTCATAACGGATTTATGTTATGGACACTCATTCTTTTTATTCAATTTCATCCGGTTTGTATGTGGTGAGCAGGTTTTGTGCCTGCACACCTTTTTTCTTATGCGGATTTAGCTGTGGGGATATACTCCACGTCTACGCCTTTTCGGGTGTTGGCTTTGTAGTTCTCGTCCTCTGATGTCGGTAGCTCCAAGTAGCCGACAAAACGATAATAGATCACAATACGTTGAGTGTAGTTCTTTTTGCCGCCTTCTTTTTCGTACACATCAATGTGGTCAATAAGCTCACGGAGCATTGGTGCTGTCAGTGAATCCATCTCCATAAACTTTCTGACAGCTTTAAGAAAGTCATCTTTGTTTTGCTCAATTTCGCTGATTTTGGCAAGGCGTTCCTTGTACTCAAAAATCTTTGTTTTCAGTTCAAGGCGTTCAACCTCATATTTGTGCGACAGCTCCATATACATCTCATCGCTCAACTTGCCGGATACATTGTCCTCGTAGGTTTTTGCGAAAAGAGAAGTGAGCATTTCATTTCGAGCGGTTGCCCGATTGAGCTCTGTTTCCAAGGTTTTCTGCTCCGCCAACATATCGGCGTTGGTTTTCTCGGCAAGAAGCTTTGCAAATTCTTCCTCGTGAGATTCCAGATACTTTGCTAAACGACGGAGTTCCAGCATTACGACCTGTTCGATAGCATCGGCACGGATATAATGGCGGGTTTCGCAATTCCCACGGGTATCCTTTTTATAGTTGGAACAGCTGAAATAATGGATTTCCTTGTTGGTAGTATTCGTGTGATACCATAATTTGCTGCCGCAATCGGCACAGTAGAGAAAATCACAAAACATATTCTTCTCGCCGTTCTCCTTTTTTGGAGCACGGCGCTTTGTCTTTACGACAAGCGTCTGCACCAACTCAAAATCATCACGACTGATAATCGGCTCGTGAACGTCCTTGAAGATTACCCAATTCTCTTTTGGGTTGTCGTAACGCTTCTTGTTCTTATAGGACTTGGAATACGTCTTAAAGTTGATGATATCGCCGCAATACTCCTGTTGGGTTAGTATTTTTGTAACAGTAGTTTTACACCATTTGTATTTGTTAGGCTGTGTAACCTTACCGCCTTTTCGGATACCCTTTTCTTGCCAATACGCCATAGGAATCAGCACCTTGCGCTCCTGCAAGATACGAGCGATAGTTTCATTGCTTTTTCCCTCTAACGCCATTTTGAAGATGCCACGCACAACCTGTGCTGCTTCCCGATCAATGATCCATTTCTTAGGGTTATCGGGAGATTTGATATATCCATACGGCGGCGGAGCCAACGGCTCGCCTGTACTGCCCCTGATGCGATAGGATGAGCGGCATTTCTTGCTAATGTCCCTTGCGTAAAACTCGTTCAGTACATTCTTGAAGGGTGCAATTTCACTTTCGCCTTCATCGCTGTCTATATTGTCATTAACGGCTATGAAGCGTATATCTCTATCGGGGAAATAGGTGTCCATATAATATCCGACCATATCGTACCGCCGTCCGAGACGGGACAGATCTTTGACTATTACCGTTGAAATATATCCGAGGTCAATGTCCTCGATCATCTTCTGAAAACCGGGACGCTCGAAATTTGTACCGGTATAGCCA
>JBGUUF010000548.1:0-6620 GCA_045133435.1 Acutalibacteraceae bacterium | reverse complement strand
GATAAGGTCAATCTTATTAAAGCAAAGGGTCGCATTAAGAACCTTGAAGACAAGATAGGCGAGAATGTTCCGCAAGGCGTGTGCGGCATAGGTCACACCCGCTGGGCAACTCACGGCGAGCCTTCGGATGTAAACAGCCATCCCCACAGAAGCGGCAAGGTCACACTGGTTCACAACGGCATTATCGAAAATTATTCCGAGCTTCGCGAGCAGATGAAGTCGGAGGGTCGCGTGTTCCTTTCCGAGACAGATACAGAGGTCGCTGCTCAGCTCATTGACAAATATTATGACGGCGACCCGATGGACGCAATTTACACCGCAGTTTCACAGATACGCGGTTCGTATGCATTCGGCATACTCTTTGACGATTATCCCGACAAGCTCTTTGCGATTCGCAAGGACAGTCCGCTGATAGTGGGTATCGGCGAGGGCGAAAATTTCATCGCATCCGATATTCCCGCAATTCTCAGCAGAACAAACAAATATTATCTGCTGGAGGAAAACGAGCTTGCGATAATCACCTCGGGGGGTATCGAGATATTCGGTAAGGACAGAGCGCCGATAACTAAAGACGTATTCACCGCAACATGGGATGTTTCGGCAGCCGAAAAGGGCGGTTACGACCACTTCATGCTCAAGGAAATAAATGAGCAGCCCAAGGTGCTCAGCGATACAATTATGCCGCGTTTGAAAAACGGTGCGGATAAGATTTTTGCCGAGGAGATGCCCGATATATCAAAAATCAAGCGTCTGCATGTCGTTGCCTGCGGCAGTGCCCTGCACGCGGGCATGGTCGGCAAGCATGTCATCGAGCGCATTGCCAAGGTGCCCGTAATTACCGAGGTCGCTTCGGAATTCAGATATTCAAATCTGCTCTTTGAGGAGGGCGACGCGGTCGTGCTTATCTCTCAGAGCGGTGAGACAGCCGACACACTGGCGGCGCTGAGAATCGCAAAGTCCATGGGGATCCCCACTATCGCGATAGTCAATGTCGTAGGCTCGACGATCGCCCGCGAAGCCGACATCGTGCTTTATACATGGGCGGGTCCCGAAATTGCGGTTGCTACAACTAAGGCATACACCTGTCAGGTGGCTGTAATGCTCATGCTCGCACTCAGATTTGCACACGAGCGCAAGACTGTTTCTGCCGAGGAATTGGAGAAATATGCCGACCTGCTCAAGCAGATCCCCGATATGGTGGCGGGCGAGCTTGAAAATTCCGAGATTTACAAGGAAATGACAGAGAGCTACAAGGACTGCGAGGACCTGTTCTTCATCGGACGTGGTTATGACTGTGCGCTCTGCTGGGAAGCCTCCATCAAGCTCAAGGAAATTTCTTACATTCATTCCGAGGCATACGCTGCGGGCGAATTAAAGCACGGCACGATCTCGCTTATCGAGCCGGGCATGCCTGTAATCGCCATAGCGTCGGGCGACAAGCTCTTTGAAAAGACCATCAGCAATGTCAAGGAGGTCAAGGCGCGCGGAGCGAAAGTCATTCTGGTGTGCAAGAAAGGCGCAGTGGTGGACAGCACTATCTACGACCACCTCATCGAAGTTCCTGACGTTGATGAATTCATCCGTCCGATCGCCGCGATAGTTCCGCTTCAGATTTTTGCGTATTACACAGCATGTGCGCGCGGCTGTGACGTCGATAAGCCGAGAAATCTCGCTAAGTCGGTTACAGTTGAATAATTGCGCAAATTATAATTGAATAAATCAAGCCGCCGCATGATCGTCGTTGCAAGACCATCGTGCGGCGGTTTTTAGTGTTGAAATATGTTATGTCGTGCGATATAATTTTTATAAAAGATGAAAAAGGGAGAGAACGCATATGTTATCTAAACAAACAGTGTATAAACACGGCAAGTCGGTCACAATGATCGTGATGGCGGCGATACTCGCGGCGGCTGTAATTCTGTCGTTGATGACGCGTGAAGAATATTCAGAGGTCGAAGTCCTTTCAGGAATGAAGTCTGTAAATGGAGTATTTTCAACAGATGAGCTTTCGATCGGGCAGATCTTGGTATTCGGCAAATATGAGCAGGACGGGATCGAGGAAAACGGCACAGAGATCATACAATGGCGGGTGCTGGATATAGATGATGACAAGGTACTGCTGATTTCGGAAAGATTGCTGGACTGCAAGCCGTATAATGAGGGGTGCGAAGATGTCACATGGGCGGAATGCACCCTCCGCAAGTGGCTGAACGAGGATTTTATCAATGCGGCATTCGACGAGAGCGATCAGAGCAAGATCGTGCTGTCTAATATACATAATCCCTACAATCCGAGCTTTTGCACGGCGGGATGTGAAAATACGGATGACAGGGTGTTCGCATTAAGTGTGGACGAGTTGAAAAAATATTTCCAATCGGATGAAGATAAAAAGGTGGAGATTACGCGTTTTGCCGCGACGAAACAGCGAAAACTTGTCGGCTATCTCCGTAGCAATTGGTGGCTGCGCACACCCGGAAGTTCTCACAGCCAAGCGACTACAATGAGCAATGATGGATGCAGTTTGTGTGGATGGAACGTTGACTGTAAGTATGTGTGCGTTCGTCCCGCGATGTGGGTCAAAATCTAAATACAGCCAATCTACCGCCGATACAGGATGTTGTCAAAGCCTGTATCGGCGGTGTTTTATTTTATCCACCATCCTGCGCCGTCGCGATAGCCGTTTCTT
This sequence comes from Acutalibacteraceae bacterium, assembly GCA_045133435.1. Lineage (GTDB taxonomy): Bacteria > Bacillota > Clostridia > Oscillospirales > Acutalibacteraceae > RUG762. The sequence continues at coordinate 3,934 of JBGUUF010000548.1, read as the reverse complement.
TCCATGAACGGCTGTATTATGTAATATGTTCCGATGCCGGAGGTCGCATACTCCATGCCATATACTTCGTTTTCCTTTTTCAATATATTTATGATCCTTTCGCACAGTTCGCATTCCAATGCCCGCCACCGGTCGTATACCTCGCGTGGGCATGGATTTTCCTCGTCGTCAAGGTCATGTGCAAGCCAAGCAGTATAATTGTGCACCCGCGCGAAGGCTGCCGCCAAATCTTTTTCACTGCCGTTTTGTGTCAGATAAATTCGGATGTCGTCGGGCATTGCGTCTTTTATCGGCTCAGAAGTCATTATATATGCGTTTTTCGGAATATCGTTCATAGAAACCTCCGTTCAGGAAATCCAAAAATCCAATGCGTTCTCATAGTAAAGCACGTCTAAATAACCGTTGCATATCCACGCGGCTGTGAAATAAATGTACTCTGCTGACCTGTCTATCAATTTAAATGAATATCCAGTCATATCGTCCAGAACATCCAGTGCATAATTTATGAATTTGCTTTGGTCAAATTCCGACGGCATGTGAATGCCGTGTTTGTATCCCTTTTCTTGAGTGTGCTGATATGCCTGATCAAGTTTTTCGTTGTCGTTTGGATCATATGCTCCTATGCCTATGGAATAGCCGCCGAATGTTGCAGTTAAAGACAATGTATGTTCATCGCCGCCTCCGATTTCCAGTGCTTCGCCGTCAAATCTGATTTCGTATATTTTTCCGATTTCCAGCGCGACGGTTGGTATAACTATGTTATAGTTGGTTTCGGTTTGCAGTGTGTCTGTTACTGTGTGTCTGTCGTCGCCGTAAATTTCATACGGAATGTTAAATGAATTTTTCTTTACCGAGAAAGTAATTGGAGCACCTTCGTGTGTTACAGTTATACTGCCTATGGGTGTGATAAGTTTATCTATGTCATTAAAAATAAAATCCAATCCTAAAAATCCCCTTTATTATTTACGATACAAATGTTCACCCACATTATATCATCCGATACACCGCCTTTCAATTGATTTTGGGGCGAATTTCAAAAAATTTCCGTATTTTTTTGAAAAGCTATTGACATATTAAAATATGGTAGTATAATAAACGTATGAATAAATGTTCATATATTAAAACGGAGGTCATACAGATGGATGAATTTATAAATAATACTAACGATACCTGCGAGGAGCACGAAGCACACAGCGATTATGTCGGCTTGGTGCGCGAGGATATGTACGACATCGACCACATTTATGATTTGGCGGAGCTTTTTAAGATATTCGGCGATTCCACGCGCCTGCGCATAATGTCGGCTCTGCTCAATCACGAGCTGTGCGTCTGCGATATTTCCGATGTGCTGGAGATGAATCAGTCGGCGATCTCCCACCAGCTCCGCGTACTGCGAACAGCAGGTCTTATCAAGGTCAGACGCTGCGGCAAGTCGGCATTTTATTCGCTTGACGATGACCATGTGCGCAGGATAATCGAGCTTGGATTTGAGCATTTGGGACATCTTGACGAGGAAAAATAAAAAATTTATTCAGGGAGGAATTTGTCATGGAAAAAATCAGATACACGCTCGTCGGCTTGGACTGCGCAGGATGTGCGGCAAAGGCTGAGGCGGCGGTAAATAAGGCTCCGTGGATAGAAAAGGCCACGGTTGATTTTATGAACAAGCGGCTGACGGTGGTGCTCAGCGACATCAATCCCAACGCGACCGAGGACATACAGCAGATAGTTGACAGCGTGCTCGTGGGTGTGGAGGTCGTTGAATACACCGATGAAAACGAGAAAAAGTCACACAGACATTCGCATGCTCACGATGATGACAACGGCTGCGACTGCGATGATTGTCACGACCATGACCACGGGCATTCTCACGGTCATGAGCATGGCGGCGAGAAAAGCTCGGCGGTTATGATAGCCACCACGATAATCGCAGTCGTAGCGCTGGCTGTAGGTTTGGTTACGAAGGTAATGAATTATGAAACGGCTTCGGCAGTCGCTTTTGTTATCGCGATACTGTTCGCGGGCTATGATGTTATAATCAACGGCGTCAAGTCGATATTCAAGCTTCGTCTCGACGAGAGTGCGCTCATGTCGATAGCTATGGTCGCCGCCGCAATACTCGGCGAATTCTTCGAGGGCGCAATGGTCGCGATACTCTTCCGCATAGGCGAATGGCTCGAGGATGTCGCTGTGGATAACTCGCGTCAGAGCATCGAAAAGCTCGCGGAGATCCGCCCCGACACCGCCAATGTAAAACGTCCCGCAGGCGTTGCGGTCGTGCGTGCGGAGGAGGTCGAGATAGGCGAGACTATCATCATCCGCCCCCACGAGAGAATTCCGCTGGACTGCATCGTTATCGACGGCAATTCCACGGTTGACAGCTCGGCACTGACGGGCGAATCTGTTCCGATAACAGCCGAAGCAGGCATAGAGCTTCTCAGCGGCATGATGAACGGCGATGGCTCGCTCACTGCAAAAACTACTAACAATTACGAAAATTCTGCCGCCGCGCGAATCATCAGCCTTGTCACCGAAGCGTCTGAGAACAAGGGCAATGCGGAGAAATTCGTCACACGCTTTGCCGTGATCTACACCCCGATAGTGGTCGCGCTTGCTGTGCTGATAGCGGTGATCCCTCCGTTGCTCGGCATGGGAACGTTCCACGATTTTGTATTCCGCTCGCTCACATTCTTGGTCGCGTCATGCCCCTGCGCTATCGTGATCTCAATACCGCTCGCGTTCTTCTCGGCGATCGGCGGCGCGTCGAAGTTCGGTGTGCTGGTCAAGGGCGGCAATTTTGCGGAGCTTTTGGCTAAGGCTCGCGCTATTGCATTCGATAAGACCGGCACGGTTACAACAGGCAAGCCGCAGGTCAATGAGGTTATTGCCGAGGAAGGCTTTACCGCCGAGCAGGTCGCATCAATGGCCGCCGCCGCCGAGATAAATTCCGTGCATCCCTACGCGGCGGCAATCAAAAATTACGCGGGAAATTCGGTTGACGGGGTGAGATGCTCCAATTATTCCGAGATTTCGGGACACGGTGTGTGCTGTGAGAATTCGGACGGCAAGCAGATACTCTGCGGCGGCGCGAAGCTCATGCGCAAGTACGGAATTGATGTTCCCGAGGAAAGATCTGCGCAGGCTTATGTTGCATTTGACGGCAGGCTCGCGGGTCGGCTGTATATCAGCGACACGGTCGCCGAGGGCGCGGAGAATACCGTCCGCGAACTGGAAAATCTCGGCTTTGCGTCGGTCACAATGCTGACAGGTGACGGTCAGGACGCCGCGAAGAATATCGCTGACAGCGTTGGGATCAAGGATTTTCGCGCGGAGCTGCTCCCCGAGAATAAAGTTGAAGCCGTCAATGAGATTAAGGCGAAGAACGGCGTGACAGCGTTCGTGGGCGACGGCATCAATGACGCTCCCGTACTCGCTGCCGCCGATGTCGGCATAGCAATGGGACTAGGCTCGGGCGCGGCTATCGAGGCGGCGGACATAGTGCTTTCCGCCAATAACCTCAGCGCATTGCCGAGAGCGGTCAGACATTTCCGTAAGACGATGGGAATAATTCGATTCAATATACTTTTCGCACTGGCTATCAAGGCATTTGTGCTGGTGCTGGCGGCATTCGGAATGGCTCCGATGTGGGCGGCTGTGCTGGCGGATGTGGGCGTGTGCCTGCTGTGTATAGCGAATTCGGCGAGATTGATAAACGCGAAAAAATAAATTTGCAGAATAACTACACGCCGTTGGGTTTCCAAAGAGACAATGCATTCACATAACTAAAGCGAAACAAAAATTTAAAATAGCAAAAGAATTATATGTTAAGCATGTAAAACAGCCGCAAAAATCTGCGCAATGAAAATTTGTGCGGATTTTTGCGGTTTCGTGTTATTTTTGACAATAATTGAAATATGGGAAAATTCAGGAGGTT
>JBGUUF010000547.1:0-3740 GCA_045133435.1 Acutalibacteraceae bacterium | reverse complement strand
GATGATGACCGCGATGGTGACTATCCTGAAAATGTCACTGCGGAATACCGAAATGGTGGATGCGGAGGATGCCACAAACACAAATCCCGCGATGTATTCGTTGCCCTTGTCGTCGCCTGCGATAAACGGCACCGAAACTATGAAATGATTCTGATTATAAATTCCGCCCAGCTTGTCAGTGGTGCGGTATTCCTTGACCTTGGCGGCGCTCTCGATAATCGACGATGCTATAACGGTCTGGTTGTGACGGCATTTAAAGGGCACTTCGGGGTCCTGTGAGGCATAGAGATATTCCTCCGAGCAAATGACCGTGTTTCCGCCCGCGTCAACTATGAATATATCCGCACCGCAGCTTGAGCTGAGCATGCCCAGCGTGGAGCGCAGTTTTTCCTTGCCCGTGTCGGTTATGTGGTATTCTATGGTTTCCTTGCCTTCCTCGTTTTTGGAGGGAACAGACACGATGAATGAATTCATTCCGTCCGCGACGATATGCGCGTTTTCCGCCAATGTCTGCTGTTTTTCGTCCTGCCAGCGATTTGAAATAAGAGTCGCCATTATCAGCCCCAGCATGACAAAACTGCATATCAGCAGCGCCGAGGTTACAAACAGATATTTAGTGAAAAGCGTGCGGGATACCATATGTTTGACTTCGGAGAAAAAATTTTTCACCTTGTCAGCAGCGTAATGCATCCAACGGGGGAGTTTAGATCTCTTTTCTCCCCCGTTGTTTGCTGCATCGTCTTTTAAATTTTCCGGATTAAACTGCATAGCTTATTACTTTACTTCAAACTTATAGCCTACGCCCCAGACTGTCTTGAGCGACCACTGTTCGCTGACACCCTCGAGCTTCTCGCGCAGACGCTTGACATGCACGTCAACCGTGCGGCTGTCGCCGTAATAATTGAAGCCCCACACCTCGTCCAACAACTGATCGCGCGAGAACACGCGGTTGGGATTGCTGGCGAGATGATAGATGAGTTCCATCTCTTTGGGCGGTGTATCGACCTGCACGCCGTTGACCTTCAGCTCGTAGTTATTGAGGTTTATCGAGAGCTTATCGAATGTGACGACCTTCTTCTCGTTGGGGTCCTGCTTACCGCTTCTGCGGAGAACTGCCTTGATACGCGCGAGTACCTCTTTAGTCTCAAACGGCTTGACCACATAGTCGTCCGCGCCAAGCTCCAGACCGAGCACCTTGTCAAATGTCTCGCCCTTTGCGGTGAGCATGATGATGGGGCACTGCGACTTCTTGCGAATCTCGCGGCAAACCTGCCAGCCGTCCTGCTCGGGAAGCATTATATCCAGCAGAATGATGTCGGGATCCTCCTGCTCGAAGCATTCGACAGCCTTGCGTCCGTCGTGAGCCAGCGACACCGTGTAGCCTTCTTTTTCTGCATAAAGTCTCAGCAGTTCGCAGATATTCTGATCGTCATCAACTATAAGTATTTTTCCTGTTTCCATTTTAAAAATCCTGCCCTTCAGTGTAAAAAATTATGTTAAGCAAATAGCAGATAGAAATGCGCCGTTGACCGCAATTTACGGCATTTATCCCACATACTATTTCCCCATGTTAATTATTATAAACCTTTTTAATGTGAATTGTTTGATATTTTATTAATATCACAAAAAAATTTTTAATTTTGCCAATATACCTTAATTTTCCACAAAAAACACCAAACATATCACTTTTGTAGATTTATCTGTTAAAATTATATCACATTTCCACCTCTCATGCAATAAAAAGTTGATAAATACCTGCCGAAGATGAATTTTCCACTGTTCACCTGCATAATCCTCCTTGATTTGTCAACAATTCGGTTGTATAAAAAATTTTATCAACAAAAGCCGCCGCAGGTTTTCCACAAACGGCGGTGGATTTGGAGGAATTTTTATTGAGCAAAAAAAATCATGACTCGGGCATAAAGCACATGCCCTGCTGGACATCGGGCGAGGTTCCCGCAAAATATCCGTGGCTGAGCGAGGATGAATTCTGCGAGGTCTGCGTGGTGGGCGGCGGCATCACGGGCGCACTCTGCGCGCTGTCGATTGCCGAAAAGGGACGCACCGTGGTGCTTATCACCGCCAATGAAATCGGTTTCGGTTCGACCGCCTGTGCCTCGCCCTCAGTGGAAGCCGACATGGGACGCACGCTCACCGACCTTGAGCGCATCATAAACACCGACGCGGCACTCGACCTATACGCTATGGGCAGTGAGGCTCTTGACGAACTCGAAAATCTCTGCCATTCGCTCGACGCCGCCGAGGGCAAGTGCGGATATAAATGCAATTTCAGGCGGCACGATTCCTTGATCTACACCGACGACGAGAGCGAGCTTGAGCTTCTCAACCACGAATATCTCGCCCGCAAGCACAACGGCTTCGAGTGTACTTACATCACCCGCGAGACGGCGAGGGATTCATTTTCCTTCGACATGTGCGGCGGTGTATTGACCAAGGATTTCGGCGGCAGTCTCAACCCTTACCATTTGACGCACCTCTGTCTGATGCGCGCGGCGGCGTTGGGCGTGAAAATATTTGAACACACTCTCACCGATGAAATTGAAACGCCCAAAAATGGCGGCTCCGGCGTTAAAATAATCACATCTACCCGCCGCACTATCCACGCCGATAAGTTGGTCCTGGCGACAGGCAGCGAGGGAATTGAATCGTTGCTGACCTCCTGCCGCCGACGCACAGTGTATTCCGCGATAACTCGCAAAATTTCACCCGAAAACGACAGCGGATGGCCGGGGCATTGCGTGATCCGCACATTCGGCTCGCCCTGCATCACCTATTCATTCACCCCGGGAGGACGAATATCGGCGAGCGGTCTGGAGAGTCGATTTTTAACCTCCGGCGGCAGACTTGGGGGACTGATAAACCTGCCTTCCGCGGAAACAGGAAAATTCGCCCACCTCGAGGATTCGATAAAATTTTTATTCCCCGCGACGTCATCGGCCCGCATGGAATTTATCCACGAATGCCAATATTTCACAACGCCCGACAGATTGCCGCTCATCGGCGAACATCCCGACTATCCTGACTGTCTCTTCGCCCTTTGCACAGGAAAAAATGCCGCACTATACTCACAATTGGCGGCGCGGCTGATCGCTGATGCTATAGAGGAGTTATACAGCGAAGATCTGGCAATCTTCAACCCCGCCAGATACAAATAAAATTAAAGGCGGAAAGCTGGATTTAGCTTTCCGCCTTTGCATTATAAAAATACAGTATAAAACAAAAAAAGCACCTGCATTTGCAGATGCTTGAATCGGTACACTCAAAACCGAACAAAGATGAGAAGGGAGGAAGAGCAATCCAAAGAAATTGGACAAGCCCTCGACCTATTAGTACTGCCAAGCTGAACGCCTCACGGCGCTTACACATGCAGCCTATCAACCTTGTAGTCTACAAGGGGTCTTACCAGATTTTTCTGTGGGATATCTTATCTTGGAGTCGGTTTCACGCTTAGATGCTTTCAGCGTTTATCCGATCCGCACATAGCTGCCCGGCTGTGCCACTGGCGTGACAACCGGTGCACCAGCGGTGCGTCCATCCCGGACCTCTCGTACTAAGGACAGAGCTCCTCAAATCTCCTGCGCCCACGACAGATAGGGACCGAACTGTCTCACGACGTTCTGAACCCAGCTCGCGTACCACTTTAATCGGCGAACAGCCGAACCCTTGGGACCGAATACAGCCCCAGGATGTGATGAGCCGACATCGAGGTGCCAAACCTC